>WGBT01000398.1 GCA_015494185.1 Hyphomicrobiales bacterium
CCGTTGAGGTTTGGCGTATGCCCCCCATTGAAGAAGAAATTTCAAAGGAATATGGTAAGCATGAGCCGGTGAGAGGTGATAATAAAGACCTTCGGTACAAGCTGTCACGTGGGCTGATTTTTCCCCTATTGCAAAGACCAATCGATGCCGATTGAGGCGATAAACACTCATGGCACTTGTGTTGCCTTCAAGGGGCAGGCGGTGCTTTTGCGCGGGGAGCCGGGGGCCGGCAAATCTGATCTGGCGCTCAGGCTCATTGAAACGCCGTATAAGTCTTGGCAATTGGTCAGTGATGACCGCGTCCTTCTTCAGCGCCGCGGCAGTCAACTTTGGGCGATGCCGCCCCCGGCGATTGCCGGCAAGCTGGAAGTGCGCGGTATTGGCATTGTCGATGTTGCTTTTGTTGAAAATGTGCCATTGGTGCTTATTGCGCAACTCGTGAAGGCCGAACAAGTGCCGCGTTTGCCCGCGGAGCCGTTGCCCAAAGAATGCTTGGCGGGAGTGTTTCTGCCGGTTTTTAAACTTGATCCCTTTGCCAGTTCGGCCCCCTTGAAATTGCGTCTGGCCCTTGAAAGGTGGGCCCGCTAACAATTAGCTCTTATCATGAAGAGTAGAATGGTTTAGAGGAGGGAGATCACCAAACTATCGGCCACGGGGATAGCTTTATGATCGGTCTTGTCATTGTGATGCACAAAGGTCTGGCCCAGGCCTTTCACGAGGCGTTGGAACATATTCTTGGGCCCCAGGAACAAATTGGCTATCTTTCAGTGGCGCCGAATGACGATGCCGCGTTGCGAGCCCCGGATATTGCCCGGGCCATTGCCGAAGTCGATAGCGGTGATGGGGTGGTGTTGGTGACCGATGTCGTCGGGGGCACGCCGTGCAATATCGCCACTGCGGCCCTTGATTCCGACCGGGTGCATGTGGTGGCTGGGGTCAATCTGCCGATGTTGATCAAGCTGGCCCGGGTGCGCCGGTGGAGCACGCTTGAAAATGTCGTTGCCGAGGCCCGTGCGGCCGGTCAGATTCATTATTACTGCGATACCAGTGGGGCCGCAGACAGCATGGAAACCGGTATTTGGGTGGGGAACACCGAAACGCTGTCGCGTGATGTTGAAATTGTCAATGTCAAGGGGCTCCATGCCCGTGCTTCGATGAAATTCGTCAAATGTGCGGAACAGTTCGATGCTGATATCGAGGTCAGCCGCGGCAATGAAACCGTTGGGGGGACGTCGATCATGGGGCTGTTGATGCTGGCGGCAACGAAAGGGTCGCACATCACCATCACCGCCAGAGGGCCTGAGGCCAGGGCGGCGCTCGAGGCATTGACCGATCTTGTGGCCCGTGGTTTCGATGAGCAAAATCAACAAGACGAGACAGACAACGGCGAGGCAAGCGTCAACCAAGATGCGACACGCGCCAATGACCACACCAATGACAGTGAGGCAGACACAATAGATGACGATGCAAGAATCACCTGAGACGGCCCAACCGGCCTCTCTTAAGCCGCCTCGAGCCGAACAACGCCCGCACACGGATACGCACCACGGCATCACCCGCATTGATGAGTTCGCCTGGCTGCGTGCCGACAACTGGCAGGAAGTGATGCGCGACCCGGCGGTGCTGGCTGCCGATATCCGCGCCTATCTGGAGGCGGAAAACGCTTATACCAAGGCTGTCATGGCCGATACGGAAGCGTTGCAAGAGGCGCTTTTTGCGGAAATGAAAGGGCGGATCAAGGAGGATGATTCGACCGTGCCCGCACCTGACGGGCCTTATGCCTATTATGTGCAATATGTCACCGGCGGCCAGCATCCGCGCTATTGCCGCAAGCCTGTCAACGGCGGCGAAGAGCAGCTTTTGCTCGATGGAAATGCCTTGGCTGCGCCGCATGCCTATTTCAAGCTCGCAGCGGTGGCACACAGCCCAGATCACAACTGGATCGCCTATGCCGCCGATGATAAGGGGTCGGAATATTACACCATCCGGTTCAAGCCGGCAGCAGGCGGTGATGATCTCGAGGTGGTGATTCCCGACACCACAGGGGATGTCACTTGGGCGGCAGACAGCAAGACCGTCTTTTATACCAAGGTCGATGAAAACCATCGCCCGAGATGGGTTTACCGGCGCAATATCATCGATGCGCCAGACCATGAAGTGTTGGTCTATGAGGAAAAAGATCCGGGCTTTTTCGTCGGTGTGGGGATGACGCAAAGCCGCGCCTTTATCACCATCCACGCCCATGATCACACCACTTCGGAAGTCTATTTGGTCGATGCCTTAAAGCCCCAAAAGCCCTTGCAACTGGTGGCGGCGCGTGAACCTGACCACGAATATGATGTCGAGCATGCCGGTGACAAGCTGATCATCCGCAGCAATGCTGATGGGGCGGAAGATTTCAAGATCGTCGAAGCCCCGGTCGAGGCGCCATCGCGGGAAAACTGGCGCGATATTGTGCCTCATCGGCCCGGCACGTTGATTCTGTCGCACACCTGTTACAAATCCCACTGGGTGCGGCTGGTGCGAGACCAGGGCCTGCCACGGATCTTGATCCGTGATTATGGCAGTGACGAAGACCGCGAAATTGCCTTTGAGGAAGAAGCCTATTCGCTGGGGGTATCGGCAGGGTATGAATTCGATACGCCGATATTGCGTTTCACCTATTCCTCGCCGACCACGCCCGCTCAAGTCTGGGACTATAATGTTGTGACGGCCAAGCGGCAATTGCGCAAAACCCAGGAAGTGCCAAGCGGACATGATCCAAGCGCCTATGTGACCCGGCGTCTGCAGGCCCCGGCTCATGACGGTGAGCAGGTGCCGGTCACCCTGCTTTACCGGGCGGATTTACCGCTTGATGGCACAGCCCCGGTGCTGCTTTATGGTTATGGCGCTTATGGCATTTCCATCCCGGCTGCGTTTTCCACCAATGTGCTGTCACTGGTGGATCGTGGCTTTATCTATGCCATTGCCCATATTCGCGGCGGCAAGGACAAGGGGTTTCGCTGGTATGCCGAGGGACGCGGGGCCAAGAAGGTCAATACCTTCAAAGACTTCATCTCGGTGGGAAAATTTTTAGTCGAACAAGGGCTGACACAAAAGGGCCGGATCGTGGCGCAAGGCGGTTCTGCCGGGGGCATGCTAATGGGGGCGGTGGCTAATATGGCGCCGGATTTATGGGGCGGGATCATTGCCGAAGTGCCCTTTGTCGATGTGTTGACGACCATGCTCGATGACACGCTGCCGCTGACACCGCCGGAATGGCCGGAATGGGGCAATCCCATCGAAAGCGTGGAAGCCTATCGGTTGATTGCCAGCTATTCGCCTTATGACAATGTCGGCGAACACGCCTATCCGCCGATTCTGGCGGTGGGAGGGCTGACCGACCCGCGGGTGACCTATTGGGAACCGGCCAAATGGGTGGCCCGGCTGCGGGCGCGCAAGACCGATGACAATTTGCTGCTTTTGAAAACCAATATGGAAGCCGGCCATGGCGGGGCGTCGGGGCGTTTTGACAGACTTCGGGAAGTGGCACTGGTTTATGCTTTTGCGCTGAAGGTCATGGGCCATGGTGCCGCATGAGCCGCAATAGCGCAGGGCATCGCTTTCAAATTGCGCTAAGTTGATGGGCCATAGCAA
>WGBT01000399.1 GCA_015494185.1 Hyphomicrobiales bacterium
CCAGCTAAAAACCAAGCAACAAGCTTTTTGCCAAGCTCGCCTACTCGCTCACCCCTGGAAAAACGTTCACGGACCCCTTCAAGCGTCTGTTGCTGGAATCGAACTTAAACTGAGTTTAGCAGGTTGATCAGCAACGCGAAAGGGCTGAAAATCAGAAATCATTACCCTGTCAATCTGATATCTCGTGTAGAAGTTCAGGCAAATGTGAGCCCCTCCCCACACAGCTCAATTGAGCCGCCTCAAGCCATCCTTTTGGTGAATCAGAAGCGAGCTTCTCCCCCCCAGCGCACACCTCCAGAAGCCATTTGAGGGGGACGCAAATCACCTGAACGCTTGCCACTGGCAAGCTTGCACCCCGGGCGAATGCCTGATAAAAGCTATCCCATAGTTTCATCCGGCCTTTTTGGGGACTCGTCTAATGGTAGGACAGCGGACTCTGACTCCGTAAGTCCAGGTTCGAATCCTGGGTCCCCAGCCATTTCACCGCGCGCAAAGCGCCTAAAAGCGCTTCAAAAATCACCGAAAATGGTCATGCTCTTGAAATGGTGATGGCTTTGGGCCCCTTTGATTTTTCTATCCCCAATTATTCCGATGAATAACCGAAATTCCAATTCTGCGACAACGACACCGCCAGAGATCGGCCATCGACATTTTGTTCACCGAACCGGTTGGTTGCGCGCCGCCGTGCTGGGGGCCAATGATGGGATTGTCTCAACCGCCAGTCTGATTGTTGGTGTCGCCGCCGCCGCCCCTGACAAAAGCAGCATCTTACTGGCTGGCGTGGCAGGGCTTGCCGCCGGCGCCTTGTCGATGGCCGCTGGTGAATATGTCTCGGTCAGCTCACAGGCAGATACCGAGAAAGCCGACCTTGAAACCGAGCGGCAATCACTCGAAACACAGCCAGAGGCCGAATTGGAAGAACTGGCCCATATTTACATGGCCCGCGGGGTTTCCCGGGAATTGTCCTATCAGGTCGCCCGGCAACTCATGGACCATGATGACCTTGGCGCCCATGCCCGCGATGATTTGGGCCTTTCAGAAGTCCTCGACGCCCGGCCAATGCAAGCAGCTCTAGCCTCGGCAGCCGCCTTTACGGTTGGGGCATTATTACCGCTGTCGGCCTTGGCCATCACTCCAGTGAGCCAAGCCATGACCGTCGTTGCTCTCGCCTCACTGTTATCCTTGGCATTGCTTGGAATTCTTTCGGCGCGGGCGGGCGGCGCCCCGGTACTCAAAGCGGTGATCCGCGTCACCCTCTGGGGGGCGATTGCCATGGCCGTCACCGCTTCAATCGGCCGTTTTTTCGGCACCGTCGTCTAGATTCCGCCCTCTCACCCAAAACAGCAGCCCCGCCATCACTTTATTTTGCTTGATTTTGCTTGCCGCTCACCCGCATTGCCGCCGCCTCACCCGGTGGAGGTGAGACGAACAACGATACATCAAAAGGATGACTATGAGGGCGATTGATCCATAAAATTGCCTCACATCTGCCCGAACTCACACAGATGTTCTTCAACGGCTCAAGGATCAGCTATCGACGAGGCTGGAAAGATCCAACTTAACCCCACCCCCCTGTGTCGAACTTAGCGCTGCACGTTTGAGATAGGTGCCCTTCGCTCCAGACGGCTTGGCTTTCATGACCGCATCGGCAAAGGCTTTGATATTTTCAATCAAATCCTCATCTGAAAAACTGGCCTTGCCAACACCCGCATGGACAATCCCTGCCTTTTCAACGCGGAATTCCACAGCACCACCTTTCGCCGCCTTGACCGCAGCCGCCACATCCGGGGTCACTGTGCCAACTTTCGGGTTGGGCATCAGCCCCCGCGGCCCCAGGATTTTCCCCAAGCGGCCAACAAGCGGCATCATATCCGGAGTTGCAATACAACGGTCGAAATCGATCTTGCCGTTCTGAATCTGCTCCACCAAATCCTCAGCGCCAACGATATCAGCCCCGGCCGCTTTGGCCTCATCCGCCTTGTCACCACGGGCAAAGACCGCCACCCTGACCGTTTTGCCCGAGCCTTTGGGCAATTGACAAACGCCGCGCACCATCTGATCCGCATGGCGCGGATCAACACCTAAATTCATTGCGATTTCAACGGTTTCATCGAATTTTGCATTGGCGTTGGATTTGACCAGCTTGACGGCTTCGCCAAGCTCATAATGTTTGTTGCGGTCGATCTTCTCCCTGATCGCCCGAATCCGTTTTCCAGCTTTTGCCATGCTGCCTATCCCTTCACTTCCAGACCCATTGCGCGCGCCGTGCCGGCAATGATTTTCACCGCCTTTTCCAGACTGTCGGCATTCAAATCCTGCATTTTCGCTTCAGCAATCTCTTCCAACTGCTTTTGCGTCACCGAGCCCACAATCGTGCGCCCCGGCTCCTGCGAGCCTTTTTGCAAGTTGGCCGCTTTTTTCAAGAAGAAAGAAGC
>WGBT01000400.1 GCA_015494185.1 Hyphomicrobiales bacterium
CATCAACCCACCCCCTTTTTGTTCCCCTCTCCGGCCCCGGCCTGTTTTCAAAACCGAAGTCATAACACTCCCCTCTCTCGTGACACAACACCCCACTCGACACGGCTTTCACTTGAGGTCATCGCCACCACCAGAGTTTGCCAAACGCGCGCCCCTGTCCAGCCTGTGGATAACTTTACACCACATATTTTTATATGGTGTGATAAATTTGCAAAGAAACCCCACAAATATTTGTGATTTATCCCATTTGAGTGGTCAATGATTTCTTTAATCAAAGCTTCAGGCAACCCTGATGCTTTCAACTATAACCCCAGCTTCGTCAAAAAAGCCTTTATTTGTGTACGAATTGCATCGGGGCATTCCTCCTGTGCCAGATGGCCGCATTGGGGAATGGTGGAAAATTCCGCATTTGGCATTGCTTGCGCCAAGCGCTGACCATTTTCGACCGGCACCACATGATCATTCTCCCCCCAAAGCAACAGAGCCGGGATATTGATGGTTTTATATTGGGCGATGATTTCATCTAGATTGTCAGGCTTTAGATGTTTGGTTGCCACGACCAGCGCCTGCCGGCCAGCCTTGGTCTTAAGAGGCTGAGCATAAGCGGCAACGGCTGCATCGCCGATTTTGCCCGGATTGAAATAGCTGAATTCTAAAACTTTGCGAACAAGGGTTTGCACAGGCAACAGCTCAAGCAGGCGTTCACCCAAAAAAGGCTTGCGTAACAGATTGAGATAGAAAGGCATTTGTTGCTCATAGGCAATAGTGCTGATCAAAATCAGCGCCTTGATATGCCGCCGACGCATACGGTCCAAGGCCATCGCCAGCGCCACTCCGCCCCCCATGGAATTGCCCGCAACCACAGCCTGTTTCAACCCAAGCTCATCGAGCAGCGCAAACATCAAATCAGCCTGAAAAAATACATCATAAGGGACATTGCGCGGTTTGCTGCTATCACCGAAACCAAGCAAATCAGGCACGTAAACATCGCGATCCAAGGCCAATGCAGGCGCCAAATAACGCCAACTGAAACGCGATGCGCCAAGACCATGCAGCAAGATGACAGGACATTTTGGGCTGTCATCCCCTTGATGGTTATAGTGATCAACACAAAGTGTGTGCTGCTTGACTTTGAGAAACCGCGTCACCGGTGTTTTGACGGTTGCAATCGAATCGGCGGTTTGCGGCGAGGAAAAATTCATCAGTCAATCCATTCATTTCATTGTCAAACCTTCACTCAACATAACACGGCAGCAAACCACACTTGCCCCCCTCATAAGCCTAGACAGATATAAAACAATCCCTACACAACCCAATGGTGTCCTCCAAGCCATCCTTTTGGTGCCATCGTCGCTCGCCTCACCCCCTTCGGGTGAGCGGCGATGGCTCTGGGAGGATGGCGGGCTATCCTTCTGGTGAAAAGGAAGCGAGTCTTCTGTACACTTCATGCGCTTGCGAACACCCATGAGAAGCCATTTGAGGGGAAACAGACAGCTTGCAATATTGCACTTGATACACCAACACTTGACCTTTTTGTGCGGTTGCGCTTATACAAGGCGAGCTTGCCCGTGCAGTTCCTGGCGCGGGTCTTTCTTATACGTGATTCTATTTTCAAGATTGGCAACATTCGCAACCGGCCGCAAGACAGTGGGGCAGTGGGGTTGTTTCACAGGGTCTGCGGTATTTGTCATAGGGGCGAATGGTATAGGTCAAACTCATTAAACAAGGAGCAGCATCATGGCTCGCCGCTGTGAATTAACGGGTAAAGATGCCCAGTCCGGTAACAATGTCAGCCACGCCCATAATAAGACGCGGCGCCGGTTCCTGCCCAATCTATGCAATGTCACTTTGAGAAGTGAAATCTTGAACCGGCCCATTCGCCTGCGCATCAGCGCTCATGCGCTGCGCACGGTGGAGCATCGCGGCGGTTTGGATGGCTTCCTGCTCAAGGCCCGGGCGCGCGATCTGCCCCCCAAAGCCCGGCGGCTGAAGCGCGATATCGAAAAGAAGCAAGCTGCGGCGAAAGCCAGCGCGTAAATTGCTAAAACGCCCACTCACCCTGACAATTCGGTGGTTATCAATTCCTTGTGTGTTAATAAAGACATAAAATGTAGAAGGATATGGAACTATCCTTTGCACGGGGGCACTATTTGACCGACAGAGATGGTTTACAGCCACCTTCTGACCTGGACGTGTCCTTGCTTTCCATGATGGAACTCTCGCATTTTCCGCAACTTTGTCAAGGACCGCCTTTGGCGGCCGCGAAGCGGTTTCATCCTTGACAAAGTTGCGGAAAATGCAAAAACGCTCACCATGGAAAGCAAGGACAAATCTGACACTGTCTGCAAGGTTAAGATCTGCTCCCTTGGTATATGTAGTTTTACAGTTATACCAGTATACCAGGCGGCCCGGGCCTTCACTCGTATCCCATTCAAGTAACGCAAAAAGTTCAAGGGGATACAGAAATCGTCAGCGGTCGATAATAAATATCGCCGGTCTTAATCTCAATCCATGAGGCTGAATTGCATCAATAGGGTGCGCTGCATAAATTGAAAATTGTCATCCGAGACCAGGGTCAAAACAATCTTGCCATTGTCATCGGTGTGAACACTCAAACCCTCCATATTATCGATTTGCAATTCCGGTCCCGCTTCAAACAACACCTCACCGTCCAGCACCGTTTCAGGACGAATCTTTTTTTGCGCAATTCGCCGCAGCCGCATTTTCACACCTTCGGTTAGGCGAAAGCGTCGCTCTAAAAGAACCACATCACCATTGGGAAGCTCCGCCAAATCCGTGATATTGAAACCACCATGATCCACGAGCTTCAGCTCGCCGGGCATTTCCCCCCCAATCAACCAGCCTTTCAGCCGGCCTTTTCGATCGATCTTGCGCTCAGCAAAGGCTAAAATGGTACCCTTTAACGGACCCACTTCAAGCCGGGCCATTGCTTC
>WGBT01000401.1 GCA_015494185.1 Hyphomicrobiales bacterium
GAAACCACGCTGAAGCCGGACCGGCCCAGATCTTCGGCCAGTTTATGGGCAAATTTGCGGTTGATGGCGGAAGCATTGCGTGAGCCGACGATGGCGATCATGGGCGCCTGCAACACCTCGGTGCGGCCTTTGACATAGATCAGGGGCGGCGGCGCGTCGAGATGGCTGAGCCAGGGCGGATATTCCGGTTCGCCAAGGGCGATGAGGCGGGCTTTCAACCGGCGCGCTGTGCTCAATTCTTTGGCGGCTTGCGCTTGGCTGCAGATTTTGATGGTGCTGGCGCGGCCGCCGCGTTTGGCGAGTTCGGGCAAGGCTTGCAGCGCGGCTTCGGCCCCGCCATAATGGTTGATCAAATCCCGAAAGGTGACCGGGCCGACATTTTGCGAACGGATCAGGCGCAGCCAGGCGAGGCGTTGCTGGTCGGACAGGCGCTGGCTTGGAGCAGGCACGACACTTGGTTTTGCGGATTTTGCGTTTTGATCAAACAGCCCCATCGGGTTTATTCCTCAGCTTTTTTAAAGCCGATTTTGGCTTCGGTTCCAGCCAGCAGACGGGAAATATTGCCGCGATGTTTGAAGTAAAGCAGCAAAGTCATGAGCAGCGCCAAAAACGCGGCCGCAGGTGCCTCCCAGGCATAAAGCAGGATCGGGGCGGTGAGGCTGGCGAGCAGGGCGGACAGCGAAGAATAGCGGGTGAAGAGGGCAACGCCCAACCAGATGAGACAGAACAACAAGGCCACCGGCCAAGCCAGCCCCAACAACACCCCGATATAGGTGGCCACGCCCTTGCCGCCCCTGAATTTCAGCCATATTGGATAAAGATGTCCCAAAAAGGCGCCAAACCCTCCAGCCAGTGCGGCTGCGGTGTCCAACCAGTTATAAGCCAGCAGCACCGGTGCTGTGCCTTTGAGAATATCCAAGATCAAGGTTGCCGCCGCAACCGCCTTGTTGCCAGTGCGCAGCACATTGGTTGCGCCAATATTGCCCGAACCGATCTGGCGCACATCTCCCAGGCCAAACAGCCGTGACAGCAACAGGCCAAATGGAATGGCGCCAAACATGTAACCAAGAATAAGCCCCTCTAGCGAGGCCAGGGAAAAAAGCTGCTCCATATGCCCAACATGCCCAACCATTGGAAATGCCCATGAAATTCAATCGCAAACGGCGTGTGCCAATGAGGTAACCATAGGGTTGGCATCGATGCAAGGAAGAAGAAAAGGGGAAGCCGCAAGTGCTGTGCCGCGTGGGGGGTGAAGGGTAACGGGGTTGTGAACATGGTTGTCAATACGAGTTCAGCGGTTTGGCTATGATTATTGCCGCGGTGACTTTATGGAGATAAAGATTGGATTGAAAGATGAGGGAATTTAAATAAGCTTATGATAATGCATGACTTCAGCAAATGGGTGCGAGGGGCAAGTTTGGTTTGCCTCGGACTGGCGGGTGTGGGCTGGGCGGTCTTATCCGTGCGCGAGGACACCGTTCCTGCCATTTCCGTCAAGCCGGCTCAAGCCTCTTCCGTTTCCATCTCGGCCCCAAAGGCCGAAGAGCCCTATCGGTCTGGCTGGGTGCGGGGCAAGAACTTTCAGGCGCGGTTGACATTGGCTTCACCAGAACTGCCGGCGCGTCTGATGGGAGACGTTGCGAAAACTGAACGTCTGGCGGGGCTTCACATCCGGCTTGAGAAGAAATGGAAGACTTATTGGCGCTCCCCTGGTTCTTCCGGTTTTCCGCCGCGTTTTGACTGGTCTGGCTCTGAGAATATCAAATCGATTGAGCTTCTGTGGCCGGCGCCCCAGCGCTATATCGATAAATATGCGGTCACCATTGGCTACAAGGATGAGGTGGTAATCCCCATCAAATTGGTGCTTCGCAACCCCAGCAAGCCAGCGGTTTTGAAGTTGCGGCTGGAATTTGGGGTTTGTGACTATATCTGCATTCAGGCCGAGGCGGCATTGCGGGCCGATATTCCGCCGCCGGGCACGGCGCCCGAACAGCCTTATACGGATAGTCTGATTGGCTATTTCTACCGGCAGGTGCCCAAAGCCCTGCAAACGGATGCTGCCCTGAAAGTCGTCGATGTGCGCGTGACGGGGACCAAGGGCGCTGAACGGCTGGTGATCGAGGCGCGCTATCCAAAAGGAGCGAAAAAACGTGAGTTATTTGTGGAAGCCAGCCCAGATCTTTATCTGGATACTCCCAAACGCCTTTCAGAGCAGGAGAAGGCCGGAGCGCTGACCCGGTTTGCAATTGATTTATCGCGGGCTGGGGGAGGTGCGGCCTTGAAAGGCCGGGAATTGACTTTGACGCTGGTCAGCGAAAAAGCTCAAGGGGAAACCCATTGGCGATTGAAGTGAGGCCCACTAAAAGGTAAAAGTTTTCTCTCAACCTGAGGATGGGCAAGGTCTCATCATGGAAGATAGAAGCAGATAGAAGCGAAGAATAAAGCCTTGGCATAGGCAAACCGCAACGGCAGGATTTGAAAGGCGGGGATATGGCGAAAATCGAAGACATCCTTGGCGGCAGTCCTGTGGCCATCCTTGTCAAGCTGGCCATCGTTTCGATTGTAGTGGGGGTGATTTTATCGGCCACCGGGTTGCAGCCTTTCGATGTGCTGCATGGCGTCAAACGTTTGCTGATCGAATTTTACAATCTTGGCTGGGATGCTGTTGAACAGGTGCTAAGCTGGCTGTTGACCGGTGCGGTGATCGTCATTCCGGTCTGGCTCTTGATCCGTTTGCTAAGCGCAGGATCAAAACGAAAGTCATAAGCTCTTGTTGAAATGATAAAAGCCGGCATTTGAGCTGACACATAGTGACCGGTTTACGTGTGCCCTTTCTGGCCTAAACCTGTCCTTACTTTCCATGGAAGCGGTTTTGCATTTTCCGCAACCTTGTCAAGGGTGCAACCGCTTCGCGGCCGCTTCAGCGGCCCTTGACAAGGTTGAGGAAAAGGCCAGGGTCTGATCATGGAAAGTTAAGGACGGATGGATGGAGCTGACACTGTTTGCGGTCTTAGGGATAGGGGGCTGGCGGTGAGATGAAGACGGTGAGATGAAAGGGACCAGATAATGACAGCAAGGGGCAGGAAAGGGGGGCGTTGCAATGGCAGTGCTTGTTGATGCGCAGACCAAGGTGATCTGTCAGGGCTTTACCGGAGCGCAAGGCACGTTTCATTCCGAACAGGCGATGGCTTATGGCACCCAGATGGTGGGTGGGGTGACCCCGGGCAAAGGCGGGCAAATACATCTGGGATTGCCGGTTTTCGATACGGTTGCTGAGGCGGTGGCCGAGACGGGGGCCAATGCCTCGGTCATCTATGTGCCTCCGGCTTTTGCCGCAGACGCCATTTTGGAAGCGATCGATGCCCGGCTCGATGTTGTCGTATGCATTACGGAAGGCATTCCAGCGCTTGATATGATCAAGGTCAAACGGGCGCTTTGTGGGACCCAGACTCGATTGATCGGCCCCAATTGCCCGGGGATCATCACCCCGGATGAATGCAAGATCGGTATCATGCCAGGCCATATTCACAAGCGCGGCTCGGTGGGGATCGTCTCGCGCTCGGGGACGCTGACCTATGAAGCGGTCAAGCAGACCACGGATGTTGGGCTTGGTCAGTCGACCTGTATCGGGATCGGCGGGGATCCGGTGCAGGGCATGAATTTCATCGATTGTCTCAAGCTGTTTCTGGCGGATGATGAAACCGAAAGCATTGTGATGATTGGTGAGATTGGCGGCACCGCAGAGGAGGAGGCGGCCGCCTTTTTGGCGTCTTCTGCGGTGAAAAAGCCGGTGATTGGTTTTATTGCCGGGGTTACGGCCCCGCCAGGGCGGCGGATGGGCCATGCTGGCGCCATCATCTCTGGGGGGCAAGGGACCGCGGAAAGTAAAATCGCCGCACTTCGCAAGGCAGGCGTTCATGTCGCCGATAGTCCTGCCGCACTGGGCACGACATTGCTGGAGGTACTTGGCCGGTAAGGTGAAGGAAAGGAGGCCTGCCCATTCACGGACTTGTTGTCTCACGCCAGGCTTGCCTGCTTGCGCATTAAGGAAATTTTAGAAAGCCGCATCTAGTCTGCGTTTGCAGGTACAGGTTGTAACGCAGTTTGGATGGGTGAAAACAATGAGTTTTGGAAAGCGGGGAGCAGACTTAACACAGCATGGCGTTCATATATTGAAAAGACAGATGGGCCCCAATGCTGGGTTGGCTTATGCTGGAGCCATCAATTCCCAGAACACCGTTATAGAAGAAGACAGTGGGGTAAATCTCTTATTCTACACAGCCATGTATTTTGTGTACAATATCATTGTATCTATTTTGCTTTATCTTTTTCTTGCCGTTTTAGCGGGAGGCATCAAGATCCTCGAAATTCTTGAATTCAATGATATTGTGACAAAGGTCATAGTTCTTTTATTGGTTCTTGGGGGGTATTTTGTTGGTTTTGCTGCAAGTTTGTTTGGAGGCGTGTTGGCCACATCTTATCATTTCCTCGTTCGGCATGGCCGACTGTTTCGCGACAATGAGCGCAAGCTATTGGTTGGCTTGATTATTTTGACCAGTTTGTTGCTCCTCATGATTGCAATAATGCTGTTGTTTTTCCTAGATCCCGCATTTGGGATGTATTGGCAGCAACTCCTTAGTGGTAAGGACTCTGTGGAGATTGCCGGTTTGGTGATCGGGGGATTTGTTGGCTTTGCCTTTACAATATGGTTGGCTTGGCTGGTATTGAATTTGGGGTTTGGCTGGCTTACGCGCAAGGCCTTCGCCAAGAAGCTCGCTTCTGTGTATTAGCCATGGGTGCCCCTCTGATTTCACGCTAGGATACACACTATAAAGAGAAATGTTTGGGGGCCTTCTTAAGCCCCTGAAGACATGAAAGAAATGAGCCCCGAAATGAGCCTATGAAATAGGGGCTCATAATCTTTTTTATGATTCTCTCATCGTTTGAGTTACTTCCTGCCGTGTCATAATCCCTCCGCACTGATGTTCTTTCATTAGACAATAAAATAAAAGGTGACAGCGGCAGACCGCTTCGCTGCGGTGACCGGTTTTGTTGAACGAAGCCGCCTCTTGAAGGCTTTTCTAAAGTATTTAGATTTAGAATCCATACAAATTGTCGCAGCCGCGGCACTTCAGACAGTCACTTCAGACAATCATGTTCAAAGTTTGCCAAAGATGACACGCCCCTTCCATAACGACGAATTTTCCGATCCTGCCTTTCTCAATGGTGTCAATGCGGCGTGGCTTGAAGCCCAATATGCGCGCTTTAAGGCCAATCCGAAAACGGTGGATGCCCAATGGCGGGCCTTTTTTGCCAATTTGCATGATGCGGCTGATGCGGTTGCCGATCCGCGGCCGAGCTGGGAACGGGCAGACTGGCCGGTGCCCGCCAATGGTGAGCTTGTCAGCGCCTTGGATGGCAATTGGATGCCACGGCAAGCGCTGGAAAAGCGTATTGAAACCAAGTTGCGCGCCAAGGCGCAAAGCTCGGGTGTCGAGATTTCCCAAGCCCAGATTTATCATCACAGAAGACAAACGGTCGGTGCTTTACGGCTGATTCGCGCTTTTCGGGAACGCGGGCATCTGATCGCCGATCTCGATCCTTTGGGGCTGATCGAACGCCGCGCCCATCCCGATTTGCAGATCGAAAGCTATGGTTTTACGCCAGATGACATGGACACGGTGATCTTTCTGGATGGCGCGCTGGGGCTTATGACCGCGACCTTGAAAGAAATCATTGCCATCTTGCACCATACCTATTCCGGCAAGGTTGGTTTTGAGTTCATGCACATTGCCGATCCCAAACAACGCGCCTGGATCGAGGAGCGGATTGAAGGCTATGGCAAGGAAATCGCCTTTACACCAGAAGGCAAGCGGGCGATTTTGAACAAGCTCATCGAGGCGGAAAGTTTCGAGCGCTTTTTGGACATGAAATATACCGGCACCAAACGGTTCGGTCTGGAAGGCGGTGAGGCGGTGATCCCGGCCCTTGAACAAATCATCAAGCGGGGCGGCCAGTTGGGGCTTAAAGGCATTGTGATGGGGATGGCGCATCGTGGACGGTTGAATGTGCTGGCCAATGTCATGAACAAGCCGCTTCGGGTGATTTTTCATGAATTTCACGGTGGCTCAGCGATGCCGAAGGACGTGCAGGGATCAGGCGATGTCAAATATCATCTGGGAGCTTCGGCGGACCGCAGTTTTGACGGCAACAAGGTGCATTTGTCGCTCAGTGCCAATCCCTCCCATTTAGAAGCGGTGGATCCGGTGGTTTTGGGCAAGGCGCGGGCGAAACAGGATCAGCACTGCCGCCAGGACCGTTCGGCGATTTTGCCACTATTGTTGCATGGTGATGCGGCGTTTGCCGGGCAGGGGGTGGTGGCCGAATGTTTTGGTCTGTCGGGCTTGCAAGGGCATCGCACCGGCGGCTCCATTCATTTTATCATCAACAATCAGATCGGTTTTACCACGACGCCGAAATATGCCCGTTCCTCGCCCTATCCAAGCGCGGTGGCGAAAATGGTTCAGGCGCCGATTTTTCACGTCAATGGGGATGATCCAGAAGCGGTTGTACATTGTGCGCGTATCGCTACCGAATTTCGCCAAAAATTCATGAAACCAGTGGTCATCGACATGTTCTGCTATCGCCGGTTTGGCCATAATGAGGGTGATGAGCCTGCCTTTACCCAACCGGTGATGTATCGGGCGATCAAGAAACATCCCACCGTGGTTGAGCTTTATGCCAGGAAACTGCTGAAAGAGCAGGTGATCACGCCCGAGCAGCTGACGGTGATGAAGGAAAATTTCCGGCGCAAGCTCGATTCCGAATACCGGCTTGCCGCCTCTTACGAGCCCCAAAAGGCCGATTGGCTTGAAGGCAAATGGTCGATGATGAAGGTGGCCAAGACCGGGGCGCGGCGGGGGCGTACTGCGGTTTCACTGTTGCGATTGAAGCGGCTTGGGGAGCAGATCACCACGATTCCGGAAGGGTTTGACGCGCACCATGTGATCAAGCGGGTTTTTGCCAAACGCCGCAAGGCGGTCATGGAAGGCCGGGGCATTGACTGGGCGACGGCGGAAGCCTTGGCGTTTGCTTCGCTGGTCGATGAAGGGATCAATGTGCGCCTGTCGGGACAGGATGTGGAACGGGGCACCTTTTCGCAACGCCATGCGGTGCTTGTCGATCAGCAAACCGAGCGAAAATACACTCCGATCGATCAGGTGGGCAGAACCGATGAAACCGGCAGGCGGGCGCGGTTCGAGGCGATCAATTCGATGCTGTCGGAATATGCGGTGCTTGGCTTCGAATATGGTTATAGCGTCGTTGATCCCCGCGCATTGGTGCTTTGGGAAGCGCAATTTGGTGATTTCGCCAATGGGGCACAGGTCATCATCGACCAGTTTATTGCCAGCGGTGAACGCAAATGGTTGCGGATGTCGGGACTGGTGATGTTGCTTCCCCATGGCTATGAGGGGCAAGGGCCGGAACATTCGTCAGCACGGCTCGAACGCTATTTGCAACTTTGTGCGGAAGACAATTGGCAAGTGGCCAATTGTACGACGCCGGCGAATTATTTTCATATCCTGCGCCGCCAGGTGCATCGCGATTTCCGTAAACCGCTGGTGCTGATGACGCCCAAATCACTGTTGCGCCACAAGCGAGTGGTCTCGTCGCTCGAGCAGATGGGGCCGGGTTCCAGTTTTCACCGGATTTTGCGGGACGATGCCGAACAGGACCCCCAAACCAGTCAAATCCGCCTCAAACCACGGGAGGCGATCAAACGGGTGGTGATGTGTTCCGGCAAAGTTTATTATGATTTGCTGGAAGCCCGTGAAGCGCGTGGCATCGATGACGTTTATCTGTTGCGCATTGAACAGCTTTATCCATTTCCAGAAAGCGCCCTTAAGGACGAGTTGAGGGATTTTACCGCCGCCGATATGGTCTGGTGTCAGGAGGAGCCGAAAAATATGGGGGCCTGGAGCTATATTGAACCGAAAATTGAAGCGGTGCTCAAGGCTATCGGGGCGGCCGTGCAACGGCCCCGCTATATTGGCCGGCCGGAATCAGCGGCGACGGCAACCGGATTGTTGGCAACCCATGAGCGCGAAAAAGAAAGCCTGATCGAGGCGGTCTTTTCGCTTTGAAGTGTCAAGCGGCATGCAATCGTAGATGGTTCGAGATCGGCAATGTCAGATCAGTCCTCGTATTTCATGATGGAAGCTTGACAAACTTGTCGAAAATACAAAAACGCTCACCATGGAATGCAAGGGCGAGTTTGGGCTGTGAGAGGCTCGGCAGCAAATGATTGTCCGTCATGTTTGCTGCTATTTATGGTTGTTCTTGGGCGGGATTGAGGTGGCAGGGGGAAGCAGAGGGGAAGCAGGATGGCGACAGAAATCAAGGTGCCGGCTTTAGGCGAATCGATTACCGAAGCCACCGTGGCCCACTGGCTGAAGGCGGCCGG
>WGBT01000402.1 GCA_015494185.1 Hyphomicrobiales bacterium
CCAGACGCTTATCATTGAGATGAATGGTGCCAAACAGCCAGGAAGGGGGCAGGCCGTCTTTTTCGATCTTCCAAAACAGCGCTCCGCCATGAGGCAAGGCGGCTTCGGCCGCAATAATTTTGGCATAGGCGGCAGGATCCTCCCGTTGGATGCGCGGCAACATATCCGTCCCCGAACAACGGGCTTCGGCTTCCGGCATAAAAAGGCTGAAAGAGATCCCGGCCATGACCACGCCCAGCAACAGCCCAACCAGCCCGCCAGCCCTCACACCGCCGCGGCCGCCACCCCGCCGCCAAGGCAGCATTTTTGCAAAGAACATCGCCCTCCCCCGTTTCCGTTATCATGACGCCTGATTTCGCCTCAGGTCTATTTGCGTCAGGTTTCCACTTTAAAACAAATGATCATCTCCCTCGGCGCGCAGCTCTTTACCCCCATGGACCACGCGGCGGCTGCCGATAGCGGCTTTGGGAACGGGACGGATTGGCCGACATGCCCCATTCCGCCGCCAAAGCTTCCAAGGCGCGAATCCGGTTTTCAGTATTGGGATGGGTGGAAAACAGATTATCCATGCTTTGGCCGGTCAGCGGATTGATGATGAACATATGCGCGGTGGCTGGATTGGCCTCGGCGGCATCCATCGGGATTTGATGCGCCGCGCCGGCTATTTTCCGCAAGGCGGAAGCCAACGCCAACGGATTGCGGGCAATTTCGGCCCCCAGACGGTCGGCCTGATATTCCCGTGACCGGCTGATCGCCATCTGCACCAGCCCGGCCGCAATCGGCGCCAGCAACACCACGAGCAAAGTTCCAACAAGGCCCAAGGGATTATCGCGGCGCCCCCCGAAAAACATCCCAAATTGCGCCAACATGGTAATCGCCCCGGCCAGACTTGCGGTGATGGTCATGGTCAAAATATCACGGTTCTTGATATGGGCCAGCTCATGGGCCATCACCCCCGCGACTTCCTCATCGTTCAGCATATTGATCAGGCCCGTGGTTGCCGCCACTGCCGCATGCTCTGGATCGCGCCCGGTGGCAAAAGCGTTCGGCTGTGGATCATCGATGAGATAGACTTTCGGCATCGGCAGGCCGGCATTGGCCGCCAGTTGCCGGATCATCCGGTAAAGTTTGGGGGCTTCGGCCTCGGTCACCGGATGGGCATTATACATCCTCAGCACCATCTTGTCGGAGTTCCAATAGCTGAACGCGTTCATGGCAATAGCGATGATCAGCGCAATCACCATGCCGGTTTGCCCCCCGATCAAAAGCCCCACAGCACCAAACAATGCCGTCATCGCCGCCAGTAAAATAGCGGTGCGCAGATAATTCATCTTATTGCTTCTCCTTGCCCACAAAGCACATTCTGGCCCATAAAGAACGAAATTTTCCTTAGCATGGGGTCGCAAGGGCCAAGCTTCAAGCCCTTTCCCTATTATCCCCATTACCCATTATAGGGTATTAGCTGTTCTTGGGGGCTTGGGGACTCTCTTGAGGACTCTCTTAAGGGCTGTCTTGCGTACCCCTTAAAACCCCGTATAATCCGCGGCTTTAAAACCCGCGACAACAAAAGGCAGGGCAATGGCAGAAGAAAAAATACGGGTCAGCGTGATCATGGGCAGTCAATCCGACTGGCCAACCATGCGCCATGCGACACAAGTGCTCGACGAATTGGATGTCAGATTTGAAAAACGTATCGTCTCTGCCCACCGCACCCCTGATAGGCTTTATGATTTTGCCAAACATGCCCAACAACGCGGTATCGAGGTGATCATTGCCGGCGCTGGGGGAGCGGCTCATTTACCCGGCATGGTTGCCTCTCTAACCCCTCTGCCCGTATTGGGCGTGCCAATCAAAAGCCGTGCCTTGTCGGGGCTTGATAGTCTGCTTTCAATCGTCCAAATGCCTGCCGGGATCGCCGTTGGCACTTTGGCCATCGGATCTGCTGGCGCGGCGAATGCTGGTTTGCTGGCGGCTCAGATTTTGGCCCTTCGTGATCCGGATTTGGCAGCCCGGATCGTCAATTGGCGCAAGGCGCGCAGCAATGATGTTGCGGAGACCCCGGACGATGTCTTCTAATTCAATACCGCAAAACGCCACGACTGCCCCGCCGCTGCTCCCACTGCCGCCGGGCAGCACCATCGGGATTTTGGGCGGCGGGCAACTGGGCCGGATGCTCGCCCTGGCCGCGGCCCGGCTTGGGCTGAAAGCCCATATTTATTGCGCCCGCCAATCCGACAACCCCGCCTTTCATGTCGCAGCAGCCCACACCATCGCCGATTTCAATGACACTTCCGCCCTTGAAGCTTTTGCGTCTGCTGTTGACGTCGTCACTTTCGAATTTGAAAATGTGCCCGCTCAAACTTTGGCATTTCTGGCCGCGAAAATCCCCGTTTTTCCAGGACAACAGGCCCTTGAGGTAACCCAAGACCGGCTTGATGAAAAACTTTTTTTGCGCCAGCAGCAATTGCCGGTTCCCCCGTTCAAAGAGGTCAACACCCCTCATGATCTCACAGACTTCATCGATGAACATGGCCCGTGCATTCTCAAAACCCGCCGGCTTGGTTATGATGGCAAGGGACAGATGATTGTCCCCGATCCCAGCAAAGCCGGGGCGGCTTTTGCCCATCTTAAGGGGGCGAAAGTGCCGCTGATCGCTGAAGCATTGGTCGATTTCGAACGGGAAATTTCGGTGATTTGTGTCTGCAGCGGAGAGGGGGAACAGCGTTTCTACGACATTTGCGAAAACCGCCATGACAACGGGATCTTGCGTGAAACCCAAATCCCGGCCACGGTGACCGATCAGACCGCAGCTCAAGCACGGCGCATCACCAGTAAAATCGCCCAAGCCCTCGACTATATTGGCATACTCACCGTTGAAATGTTTGTCGCCGACCACCCTGAAGGGCGCCAACTGCTGGTCAATGAAATAGCGCCAAGAGTGCATAATTCCGGCCACTGGACCTTGGATGCCTGCCCGGTCAGCCAGTTTGAAAATCATATTCGCGCCATTGCCGGCTGGCCCCTGGGCAGTACCACCCGGCATAGCGATTGCCTGATGCGCAATCTGATTGGAACAGAGGCCAATGCCTGGCCGACACTTGCCGCCGAAGCTGAAACAGCGCTGCATCTTTATGGCAAAACCGAAGCGCTCAGCGGGCGCAAAATGGGGCACATCACCCGGCTCACCCCCAAACCAGCCCCAAACTGTGAATAGCTTCTGTTCCTAGGCTCAGGACCCATAAAGGGCGTGGATGCCAGCGGCATTTTCGCGAAATATCGCTGGTTTTTCGCCCACAGGGAATAGCCGAAGCTATTTCCAAGGGCGAAAGGCCAGCGAGATGAAGTGAAAATGCCGCCCGAAGGGTCTGGCGCAAAATCCCGGTAATGCGAGACAAATCATTGTCCATTTCATGATTTTGCGTCAGACTGGTGCCGCGCAATTTATGGGTCCTGAGCCTAAGCTTTTCACCATGACTGTTGTTTTTTTGCCATGCCTCCCTTGAATTTTGCGCTCGTTAACCAAAAGTGCGACATTTTGGCTATGAGAAATGGCGATTTCACGTTATCTTGGGGAAACTCGAATTCAAAAATAGTGTCGCGTACGGTAAACGTTGATGGAGATTGGGAGGGCCAGCACGTTCAAACCGTGCGTTGTGGGGAAAAGGGGAAAACTATGGTTTCGCATCTCTCACCTGTGTCAATGGCTTATGATATCGGCAAACGGCTGATCTATTCGCGCCGGCATCCCAACATCGTTGCAGAAGTTGAAAGCCGGCTCTTCGACCAGGTGGTACACCAATTCGTCACATGTATTGGCAAGGGAACTGGCAAATGTGAGCAATTGCAACGAGCCATCGCCCAAGAGCGCGCCAAACCCCGCCGCACCGGGGCCGGCGGTTTAGCCGATACCAGCCGCGACAGCAGCAGCGTTTATAGCGACGATATCTTGCAATTGCAGTTGGAACTGCAAAAATACCGCCGTGCCGCCGCTTGCGCCTATATTGCCGGGGGCAAGAGCCACAAGGCGCGTGCCGAACTTGCTCAGCTTGGTTTTGCGTTTGATGATGAAGGCAATATTCAAGCCCCTGCTGAATGGAATATCGGCCCGCTCCCGACCTCCCAAAAAGAGGCTGTTCGCGGTGTTCCTCTGCGCGCCAAACAGGTCGCCCGCAGCATCCTTTGGGCTGAACTCATGGAACAAGAACAGCCCCAAACCGGGCACGCCGCCCCCGCGTGATCTTTGTCCGCAGGACACACCCTTGAACCGGCGCCTGTCGGCGCCAACCACAACAACGCCTTTGCCCGTCCAGCTTCCGGATTGGCAAGGGCCGCTGAAAGGGGCTTGCTGAAAGGAGCTTCATGACGGTTTTACCCCTTCATAGCGGTTTAGCCCTTCATGACGGTTTTAGCCATGGTGAAAGTCGACAAAGCCCTTGCCAATACCGCCCCTTGCAAATACCGAATCATTCCATCATGAAATCTTCTAAGGACGGGGGCTGGGATATAAGCGAGAACCCAAAGGTCCTCAAGTGGGAACTGGTTTTTCGGATGAATTGCGCGTAGAAACAAGAAGCTAGAGCAAAATTCGATGCCACTTGATCAAATTTTGCTCTAGACAAGGCTCTTGTGGACCCTGTCTACGGGGGGAGGGCAGCTTCCTCCACTTGAAACGATTACAAAGCATGGACATCGGCGCCATTCGTTGCTAGAAGAACCATGAGTAATGGTGATAGTTGGTTCATGCTGGCATAAGCTCATGCATTCCAGCGCCACCCCGCCCCGGACACGTTGCTAATTCGGTCCTGCTATTTTTGCGTCTCAATGTCTCAAGACAGGGACCATTATAGCATTCCTCCATTCAGGAGCTCATATTTTGGGGACTTGTTAACGGGGTGGAAGAAAAACTTCAAAAACAACCGCAACATTGATAACTGAGAAGGAGACAGCGTGTACGTTCACGTTCGCGATAACAATATTGACCAGGCCCTGCGCGCGCTAAAAAAGAAAATGCAGCGCGAAGGCATCTTCCGTGAAATGAAATTGCGGAACTATTATGAGAAACCATCCGAAAGACGTGCCCGCGAAAAGGCGGAAGCAGTTCGCCGTGCCCGCAAACTGGCGCGCAAACGTGCCCAACGCGAAGGTCTGCTCCCCCGCCGCACCCGCCGCAAATAACCCGTAAGTGGGCCCAAAGGGGGGCGAAAGGGGTGACGAATGACTAAAGAGTGACAGCCTCAGCGATTGAAAGCCCCATCCAACCAAGCGGGGGTATCCCGCAATCCAAACAAGCGCATTTGCTATTGCGTGAGGATATCGAGCGGGCCATAGTGTTACAGGCCCGCATCTTTTCTTATTTTTCCCTCCCAGACCGCCCTATTCTCCTCACATTGCAGGCCTAATCTGTTGCTGGCTAGTCCCTGTTAAGGCAATAATAAAGCCTTCTGGTCTCATTCGTTCCCGGATGCATTGACAGTTGCGCTCAACCAGAGAACAATGTTCAGAAGCTCAAACGGACGGTAAGTATTAAGTTATTCATTTCGTTGATGGCTTTTTGCCCCTCAAACATGTGATGATCTGCAAAATGAATATTTTTCAAATCAGCCTATCGACACCAGATGACATCATCCTCCACGATAAAGATAAAGGGGGGCCATTGAAGCCATCGCGGCAGTTTGGGGGCGCCGTCTTAGCAGCAGCGAGCCTAGTGTTATCGGGCTGCCAGAATGCGGGGGGGCTCCTCCCTCCCTCCGCTGATCTCGCCCAGGCACAGAATGAGCAGACCTATGCCGCCCCGGTTTCTGCAAGCCGTGCCTTTAAGACCAATATCGCCTCACTGACACAAGTCATCAAAGCCAATCCCAATGATGCCAGCGCTTACAATCTACGGGGCACCGCCTATGCCAAAGCCCGGCGCTTCGAAGCCGCCATTAAAGATTTTTCCAAAGCCATTGCCCTCAATCCGCACTATTACCAAGCCTATAACAACCGGGCGATGACCTATGCGGCAATGAAGCGTTATGCCGAGGCCATTAAAGATTACAATCAGGCCGTGACCATTGCACCGCGCTATGCTCCTGCCTATACCGGCCGGGGCAAGGTCTATATGAAACTCAAAAATGACAGCTTAGCACTGGCCGATTTCACCCATGCGATCAATCTGGATTCGGGCCAGCCCGCCCCTTATTTCTATCGTGGTGTGATCTATCAACGGCGCGGTCAACATGGCAAGGCAATCGATGATTTCAATATCGCCATTTCCCTCCGCCCTTCCGCGGGCCCGCCTTATCTCGGGCGCGGGAAAAGCCGGCTGGCCCTTGGCAAATTCAAAGAAGCCTATGAGGATTTCTATATCGCCGCGCGCAATCAGGACGGTTACTATCAAGCCTGGGCCTATCGCGGGCTGGCGGCGGAGAAACTGGGTGATCGCAAAAAAGCTGAACGCGCCTATCGCCGGGCTTTGAGCATTCGCCCCGACTATCGCCGTGCCCTGGAAGGTCTAAACCGCATCGGCAGCAGCGCCTGAAGGGACCTGGGGCCCCAAGCTGAGAAGCTGGGAAGGGTGGTTTGGAGCAGCCCTTAAAGGGGGCAGAAGGGGAACAGAAGGAACTTGAAGGAGCCCGCTTGAAGAAGGACACAGTTTGAAAAGCCATAGGGAAGAAGCCAAGGGCTCGTTAGTGTGGGGCGTGCGCCGGAAAAGGTTGGCTCCCCAGCCATCGCAGCCTTTGGATAAGTTCAGATAGATATATGACCGCTGACGTTTTCGTGTTCCTTTGAACTTTTGGCATTCATTGAACGGTTTTCGAATGAAGGTCAGGGGCCGTTGGCGTTGGTATAAACCAATCCCTATAGAGTCCAATTGGGCCGCCTCAAGCCATCCTTCTGGCGCCATCGTCGCTCGCCTCACCCTCTCCCGGATAAGCGGCGATGGCTCCGGGAGGATGGCGGGCTATCCTTCTGGTGGATCGGAAGCGAGCTTCTGCAACTGAAGACCGAAGACCGCTCCCCCAGTCAACGAACACAACAAGCCATTTTGGGGGCTCAAATCACCTGAGCATTCCCCCCTTCAATGACTTTTTCTGGCCAACCGCTTGATTGTGATTGTGGCTTTCAGATATCATTCAGAATACTGCTAAAACTTGATCCGCATGCCGC
The DNA here is from genome assembly GCA_015494185.1 of Hyphomicrobiales bacterium. Lineage (GTDB taxonomy): Bacteria > Pseudomonadota > Alphaproteobacteria > Rhizobiales > S144-35 > S144-35. The sequence goes on from WGBT01000402.1 coordinate 7,153, forward strand.
CCATCACCATGGCCAAATCTTTAAAACTGTTGGCAGCCCCCACGGCCC
>WGBT01000403.1 GCA_015494185.1 Hyphomicrobiales bacterium
CCTCGGTTTCAAGCTCGAAACTGTCGGTCTCAGCCGCTTCTTGCGGCTTTTCGGCCGCGGCCCCCTCGGCTTGATCCGCGTTTTTTTCGCTCTGCTCGGCTTCAGCCAGTTGCCGCTCCCCTTGCTGATCATACGGCTCGCCCACCTCTTCGGAAGGCGTTCCAGTCTCGCTCATTTCACCCTCTTCGGCGTCAGAGCGTTCTGATTTGCCTTCCTCCCAGTGCAAATCAAGAGCTTGCAAAACCTGTAAGACCGCGGCACCAAAAGCGCGCTGATCATCGAGCACCGTCAATGCATGGCGAAGCCGGTCCCCCGCCTTCTGCTCCACCTTTTCCGCCCATTTCGCAACGATATCCTTCGCACTGGCAGGCGGCTCCAGCCCGGTCGCCCCTTGCCATACGAGCAATGCCAGCGCATCGGCAAGCGAAGCCTCCGCCTCCGGTTCGGCCGCAGCCGCATGGCGGGCCTGACGATATTGCTTGTCCAGCTTGGCTTTGAGATTGGCTTTCACGCCAGCCATGCGAATGGCGCCCAACGACTCGATGCGCGCCCGCTCAACCGCATCAAAGACCTGACGCACAGGCCCGCTTGGCGGCGCCATACGAGCATGCAACCGCGGATCATGGCAGGCGGCGGCCAGGGCAATGGAATCGGCAACCCCGCGCAGCTCACGCAGCCCTTTCAGGCTGATCCTGTCAGGAATTTCAGGAAGATTGGCGGTCTTGCCCGCAAGTTTGGGCTCACTTGCCACGAACGCCACTTGCAGCTTGGGATCTTGGCCTATGCTTCGCGTTGTGACCGAAAGCGCCTGTTTGAGATGCTCAATCCGTTGCGTCCGGGAGAGCTTGTGTGCAAAACCTGCCATTGGCGACGAACTCAAGACAAGACTAACTCAAGACAATATTGGCGGCGGATTCCGGCAGCTCTTCATTGAAACAGCGTTGATAAAATTCGGCCACAATGCCGCGCTCCAACTCATCGCATTTGTTCAGGAAGCTGACCCGGAAGGCGAAACCGATATCATTGAAAATCACTGCATTTTCCGCCCAGGTGATCACTGTGCGCGGGCTCATCACCGTCGACAGATCCCCGTTCATGAAAGCATTACGGGTCAGATCGGCAACGCGCACCATCTGGCTGATGATTTCACGCCCCTTCTTGCCTTTCAGCAACTCCCCCTGGCTGGCTTTCACCTTGGCCATGACGATATTGACTTCATCTTCATGGGGCAAATAATTCAGTGTGGCGACGATCGACCAGCGGTCCATCTGGCCCTGATTGATCTGCTGGGTGCCATGATAAAGCCCCGACGTATCCCCAAGGCCGATGGTATTGGTGGTGGCAAACAGCCGAAAGGCCGGATGGGGATGAATGACCTTGCTTTGATCGAGCAGCGTCAATTTGCCCGAAACTTCTAAGATGCGCTGGATCACGAACATCACATCGGGCCGCCCCGCATCATATTCATCGAAGACCAAGGCCGTGTTGCTTTGCAGCGCCCAAGGTAAAATGCCCTCTTTGAACTCGGTCACCTGCACCCCATCCCGCAGCACGATGGCATCCTTGCCCACCAGATCAATGCGGCTGACATGGCTATCGAGATTGACCCGCACACAAGGCCAGTTCAGCCGGGCCGCAACTTGCTCGATATGGGTTGATTTGCCGGTGCCATGATAGCCCTGGATCATCACCCGCCGGTTGTGGGCAAAACCTGCCAAAATCGCAAGTGTGGTTTCGCGGTTGAACAGATAGTCTTCGTCAATATCGGGCACATGCTCATCAGGTTTTGAATAGGCAGGAACCTCGATATCCGAATCGATGCCAAAGACCTGACGGACCGAAACCTTCATGTCCGGAAGACCGGGCCTCTCTTTGGGCTTACCTTGGGGCCTTTGCGGGCTTTGCGATGTCACGTCAGTAGCTGGCATTTTCCCATTCTTCTTGATTGCTTTATTTTCTTTACTCTCAATGGCTTGATTGCTTTATTCTCAATGGCTAGACAAAAACCACTCCGCAACCTGACCAAAAGGCCCGTTCTTCCCTCGGCTTCCGGCCTGAACCTGTCCTTACATTCCATGGTAAGCGTTTTCGCATTTTCGGCAGGTCTGTCAAGGGTGAAACCGCTGCGCGGCGCCAAAGGCGCCCTTGACAGACCTGCCGAAAATGCCAGAGTCTCACCATGGAATGCAAGGACGGATCCGGCATCCGTCTATAAGGTTTTTGACAAGGTCATGTGCGACTTCCATGTTTCTCCATTGAAGCTGCGTCGCTCCACACTCTTTAATCCCCTCTCAAAGGCACTGGCCCTTATAACTTTTGGCCTTCATCACATCCTGTCACATAAACCAATATAACCAATATAAATCAGCACAGTTTGGCCTGAGGGACTTTTAGCACAGGCCGGACTTTTTCAAATAGTTATAGGCGGCTATGACTTCGCGCAGTTTTTCTTCCGAGCCGCCCACGCCGCCATTGCTATCGGGATGGTGGCGCTTGACCAATTCCTTGAACCGGCTTTTGATTTCTTCCTTGCTGGCCCATTCATCGAGATTGAGCTGTTGGAGGCATTTGCGCTCCATATTGCGAATTGGCCGGCGCGGCCGTTCTTCGCGAACCTCATCCGCTCTGGTGCTGCGGCCAAAAAAGCCAAAAGGATCGCGCGTTGAGAACAGCCTAAAACCTGAGCGCCCTTTGACAGATGCAGCAGCTTTCTCATACCGCTCCGCACCCTTGCCATGACGGGCATGGGCATTGCCCCCCATTTCCCAAGTCGGCCGATGCCCCGTCACATTGCCTTTTTGGAAGGCACGGATCTCCTCCTCGCTCATCCCCTTGAAATAATTGTAATTTTTATTGTACTCACGAACATGTTCCAAGCAAAAGCGGAAATATTGCCCTTCCCGGCCACGGCCTTTCGGAGCCGGATGCGTCCCCGCATTACGGCAGTCTGGCCACTCACACAGGGGATACCGTCCAGCGCGATGATCCCCCCCCATTCCCTCGCTTTTTTCCCGCTTAACGCGGATGCCATCGAAATATTTTGAATCCAGTTTCATAGCGTTTCTATTGCATTTTCAAGACAAGAAAGTATGAGACTGCTTTGACGCAAAAACAAGCTTAGAACGAGCTATAACGAAACCCTAGCCTCGCGATTTACAACCGTGTTGCAAATCCACAACAATGCTTCAGCAAAGCCATGGTCCATGTTGCTATTGCGTTTGCCCCGCATTGGCTTTCTGGAAAATTCGATGAAACCGACTATACCAGAAGTGAGCAAAGCTCGGCAATTGCCGACCCTGTATAAAGGATCAGTTTTAAACCCTCTTTCAAGTGTTCTTGTTGACGCAAATGGGGCCATGGCTTATGCCGCCTCTGCCAATCTATCGTTTGTACTTGGTTAAAGGAGAAAAATCGTCATGACCGTGCCGCTGTCCATGGAAGCTAGAATTGTCAAAAAGTTACAACAAGCCTTCGCGCCTGAAGCGCTCGATGTGGAAAACGAATCCCATCACCATGCCGGCCATGCCAGCTCACCGGGCACAGGGGAAAGCCATTTCCGGGTCAAAATGGTCTCTCAGGCTTTTGCTGGCAAGTCCCGGGTCGAGCGCCACCGGATGGTCAATGAGGCACTGGCCGAAGAGCTCGCGGGCGGCATTCATGCCCTTGCTCTTGAGTTACGCGCGCCGGGAGAAGGAGAATAAGACCGGCGGTTTTTACCATTGACCGCTTGAGCTTTTCCCAATCCCTTTGACGCTTCAAATTCATTGAAGATGTCCCCGGCAAGATCAAGAACGCTTGGGATTGAAAAGCCAAGCGCAGCTTACAAGCTTACAATGGCGTGATGCGCAGCGCAGTGATACGGTTGCCTTGCTTGCGCAAGATCTCAAACCGATAACCATGAAAGGTGAATTTCTGCCCCGGTTCTGGAATGGTCTGCGCCTCGTGGATCACCAGCCCGGCAATGGTGGTGGCTTCATCGTCAGGCAGATCCCAATCCAAATAGCGATTGAGATCACGAATCGCAACCGAACCATCGACATTGTAGCTGCCCGATTTTTGCGGGCGGACACCGGCCACGACAATGTCATGTTCATCGGCAATCTCGCCGACAATCTCTTCCAAAATATCCTCAAGGGTCACAAGCCCCATCACTTCGCCATATTCATCGACCACCAAGGCAAGATGCGCCTTGTGTTGCAAAAAAGCATTGAGCTGGCTTTTCAGCGGTGTGGTTTCGGGGACAAACCAGGGATCAGAGGCCAGTTGCGTCACGTCAAAATCGCTCTCCCAATCCTCTTTGGCCTTCAGCCGGGCACGCAGCAAATCCTTGACGTGTAAGACACCAATGATATTCTCCGGCTGGCCGCGCCAGATCGGAATCCGGGTATAGGGACTTTTGAGCACCTCGTCCAAAATCTTCTTGGGCGGGTCATCGGCATTGATGCTCACCATATTGGTACGGTGAACCATGATATCGGAAACATCAAGCTCCCTCAAATCGAGAATCCCGCCGAGCATGTCGCGGTCATGTTTGACCACTTCACCTTCTTTATGATGCAGCTCGATCGTGCCGCGGATTTCCTCATGCGCTGAGAGCACTTTTTCCGGCGTACTCCCCCCAAAGGCCGTCAGCAGCACAGAGACCAGCTTTTGCACCACTTTGGCAATTGGCGCGAAAAGAATCACCAGCGGACGAAGCAAAGGCGCCACGATCAGGGCCAGCTTGTCTGAATTGATAATCGCATAGGTCTTCGGCAGCACTTCCGCGAAAATGACCACCAACACCGTCATGGCCAGCGTGGCATAGGCCACGCCAGCCGGCCCAAAAAGGGTCATGAACACGCTGGTGGCCAAGGCCGAAGCCAAAATATTGACCAAATTGTTGCCAAGCAGAATGGTGCCGATCAGCCGTTCTTGATCCGCGATCAGCAGATTGACCAGCCGAGCGCGGCGGTTCCCTTCCTTTTCAAGGGCCAGCAAACGGGCTCGTGAGGCCGCCGTCAACGCGGTTTCCGAGCCGGAAAAGAAGGCCGAAAATAGCAGCAGAATAAAGATTGCAGCGAGAAGCAGCGCCGTCTCAAGGGTCATGGTTGCAGATATCCCCTTGTGCAAATTGTGCAAAGGTCAAGGTCGTGGAAAGGGCATGGAATGCCTGATGACATTGTCAAAAATCGTTCTGCAGATGCAGGTTCTTCAGTCTGCCAGGCTTTGCTCTTGCAGAAAGTTCAGCAAGTCCGCCTCGTCAACTTCCTGAGTGATAAAGGCTTTGCCGATGCCACGCACCAAAACGAAGGTCAAACGCCCTTGTTTGACCTTTTTGTCTTGCCTCATATGGTCCAATAGTTCGCCCGCCTGCGGCCGTTGGGAACCTGTAATCGCACTGATGGTCGTGGGCAGACCGGCGGCTTGCAGATGCGCCTGAACCCGCTCCACATCACTTTGGTCACACAGGCCAAGGCGCTGCGAAAACGCAAAAGCCAGGGTCATGCCAATGGCTACCGCCTCGCCATGGATGAGCTTGCCGGAATAGCCAGCCCAAGCTTCCAGCGCATGGCCGAAAGTATGCCCCAGATTGAGCAATGCCCGCTGCCCCGCCTCGGTTTCATCGGCCGCAACGATTTGCGCCTTGGCCCGGCAACTGGTCTCAATGGCATGGCGCAAGGCCCCCGCTTCACGCGCAAAGACGGCGGCACGGTTGGCTTCCAGCCAGGCGAAAAACGCCGGATCATTGATCAATCCATATTTGACGATCTCGGCATAACCGGCACGAAATTCGCGCGGATCGAGGGTCGCCAATACATCGGTATCGGCAAGCACCAGGCTCGGTTGGGCAAAGGTTCCAATCAGATTTTTGCCCTGCGGGGTATTGATCCCGGTCTTCCCGCCCACAGACGAATCGACCTGAGCCAACAGGCTGGTGGGAATCTGAACGAACCGCACCCCGCGGCGCAAAATACTGGCGGCAAAACCAACGAGATCACCAATCACCCCGCCGCCAAACGCGATGACGAGATCCCCCCGTTCAATGCCAAGCTCCAGCAAATCCTCCGAAAGGTTTTCAAGCTCACGAAAACTTTTGGTCGCTTCCCCCGGCGGCAAAATGATCGCCTCGCCCAAAAGCCCCGCCCGTTCCAGCGCGGCAACGAGTGGATCGAGATGATGCGCGGCAACATTGCGGTCGGTGACAATGGCGGCACGGCGGGCTTGCAACCGCTGCTCTATCAGCGCCCCCGCCTGGTCAAGAAGCCCCGGACCAATCAAAATATCATAGC
>WGBT01000404.1 GCA_015494185.1 Hyphomicrobiales bacterium
GTGAAATGGCGCCCGAGCGTAAACATGCCATGTCGCACCGCGCTGAAGCTTTCAAGCAGCTCATGGCGGCCTGTCTCGAGCCCGCCTGAATTGGCATGATAAGACTTAGGTCCGTCCGAAAAGTCCGGCTGCAAAGCCAGGGGCTTAAAACAGCCGCGTGTCAAGGATTTCACCGCAATATAGGGGGGCTCTTGCCTAAGAGGAAAACCGCCGGTGATCGGCTTTTTAAGTGTCTCAATCTGCGGGCAGAGTTTTCGGACAAACACTTAAGTCCAACAGCAACAGATAGCAGCAACACTTTGTCAGAGCTTTTCAGCCCAAGCCTATCCTTGCATTCCATGGTGAGCGATTTTGCCTTTTCAGCTGCTATGTCAAGGGCCGCTGAAAGCGGCCGCGAAGCGGTTTTCAACCCTTGACATAGCAGTTGAAAAGGCCAGTGTCTCATCATGGAATGCAAGGGCTGTCTTGACCTTGTTTGTGAGGAGGGGGTAATTTTTGCTTAACCCACCTTTGCCTAACTTTCCAAAGACAATGGGCTTTTCATGGGGGCGGTCAGATCACAAAGTTTGCCTGGTCAAAAAACGTTCAGGCGCACACCGGAACAAGATCCTATTGGTGTCTATATCCACTGGCCGTTCTGTTTGTCGAAATGCCCCTATTGCGATTTCAACTCTCATATTGCTTTGGAGCCCATTGATCATGACGGCTTTCGTCAAGCGCTGTTGGCGGAGTTGTCGCATATGGCGGCCTTGGCGCCCAAGCGGCAAGTGGGCAGCATCTTTTTTGGGGGCGGCACGCCTTCACTGATGCCGGTTCAAACAGTGGCCGCCCTGCTTGATCATATTGCCGCGCTTTGGACGCTCCAGGCCGATGTGGAGATCACGCTTGAGGCCAATCCAACCAGTGTGGAAGCCGGAAAATTCAAGGCTTTGCGGCAGGCGGGCGTCAATCGGGTGTCGCTGGGGGTTCAAGCGCTGAGCTCTTCCGCCTTACGGGCCTTGGGGCGCACCCACAGCGTTGAGGAGGCTGAGGCAGCGATTGCTATCGCTCAGGCCCATTTTGACCGGATGTCCTTTGATCTGATTTATACCCGGCCCAAGCAAAGCCTCACCGCGTGGCGGCAGGAACTGAAGCAGGGGCTGGATTTGGCGGCGGGCCATCTTTCCCTTTATCAATTGACCATCGAGCCGGGCACCCCGTTTGCGCGCTGGCATGCGGCGGGGCGGTTGGTGCTGCCCGATGAGGATCAGGCGGCGGCCTTTTACGAACTTACGCAAGAGTTGTGTGAGGCTGTGGGAATGCCAGCCTATGAGATTTCCAACCATGCCATTCGCGGGGAGGAGGCCCGGCACAATCTCAACTATTGGCGCTATGGGGAATATGTTGGTGTCGGGCCGGGCGCCCATGGCCGTTTGAATCTGAATGGGGCGCGTGTGGCCTTGGCAACGTACAGGGATCCCGCCGCCTGGCTGGAGCAGGTTCGCCAATATGGACATGGGCTTGTTTCGCGCAATCCCATCACACCGTCGCAGCAGGTCGAGGAACGGCTGCTGATGGGGTTGCGTCTGATTGAAGGCATTGATCTTGCGCCCCTCGCACAGCTGGGCTGGCGGCCTGCTGATGACGTCTTGCAAATGCTCACCAGCGCCGAATTGCTGCAATATGATTCAGAAAATAGCAGATTGCGTGCCACCCGCCGCGGCCGGTTGGTACTGAACAGTGTCATTGCCGAACTGGTACGGTAAGTTTGGCGGGGGATTGATAGAAATTCAATAGAATCTCATTGGGATATCGCTCATCTCATGTTACAATAGGCCGCAGGTGCTAGTGTGGGAGGTCTGGTCTGGGGGGATGACAAGAAGGGGGATGACAAGAAGGAGCAAGTCGGCGTTTGACGAAAATGCGCCTGCGGTAAGAGCAATCAGGGCAGCGTAAAGCGAGCTGGGGAGGAGCCGTCACATTGTCTTTAAGGGATGCTGGCCGTAGGCGTGGAGATGGGGTTTTGAAATCGGGGGATTTTGATGCGCTTAGCAGCCTTTGGGCTTTGCCTTCTCGCCTTTAGCATTATCATTTTTGCCAAACTGCCTTACCGCGCTTCCGCGCAGATGACCCCATCGGGATGTGTCGACATGTTTGGCCAGCCCATCATTTCCATTGCGTCGCATCGCATTCGTGATGTCGGTTTTGCCAAACGCGACAAGCGGCGCGGGCCGATGATCGTCTATAATCCGAGGCTTCTTGCCCGGTTGAAGCCGCAAACACGGCTGTTCTTCTATGCTCATGAATGTGCTCATCATGCTTTGGGGCATACGCTGGGCTTGGGGCATCCGTTGGCGGTCGAGCAGCAAGCGGACTGCTGGGCGGTGCGTATTCTCGTGAAACGGCATTTCTTTTCACATCATGACGTGGCTGTGGTGCAAGATGATCTGGCGCGTTTGGCGCGTGGAGACCGCACCCATTTACCGGGGCCGGAACGTGCGAAACGGCTGCCCCAATGTCTGATATTTTAAGATCAACGCTCCCTCGATGTTTATTCGTATGCTGTCCATTTGCGAAGGAACCTCTGATCAAACAACCTATCCAGCCTTCCTTGGCCTCCCGCTTATGGTTGCCGTGGAAAATGGGCGGGAGGCCAAGGAAGACGGTGGGTTTAGCAATTTATACCGGAGGTATTTATGATCGACCGCCCATTCTTTCCGTATCCCTTTGAAGATTATACGTAAATTGGACGGAAGACGAGTCAAGGCCAGGGGGGCGCTGGTATTACTCAGAGGTTCCCAAAGGGGCTTCAAAGGGATACGGGCAGCAAGCCAAGCGGTCCATGCTAAAGCCTTTGGGGATCAGCTGTTGCAATATTGTTATGATAGCGGCTGGACCGGGCCGAATAGGTGTTCAAAGTGGTGTTGCAACGCCTGGTCGATTTCAGCCATGTCGATCTTGTGGCCAAGATCATGAAGGCTGGTGACGCCAAATGGGCTGCTGCTACTATCGATTCCGCAAGGGACGATATCGGCGTAATGGGTGAGCTTGGGAGCAACGTTCAGGCTCAGGCCATGGAAGGTGACCCAGCGCCGGACGCGAATGCCAATGGCCGCAATCTTGTCTTCCCGCTCCGGCCCCAGTTCCGGACGCGGCACCCAAACCCCAACGCGGCCGGGGCGGGTTTCGCCATCGATGCCAAATGTTTGAAGCACGGCGATCACCCAGCTTTCCAATTGCTGCACGAATTTGCGGATGTCGCGGCCGCGGGTATTGAGATCGAGCATCACATAGACCACCCGTTGCCCTGGGCCGTGATAGGTATATTGACCGCCGCGGCCGGTTTCAAACACTGGAAAACGGGGGCGTCCCGCGAGGTGCTCGGGCTTGGCGCTCGTTCCCGCGGTATAGAGGGGGGGATGTTCCAACAACCAAACCAGCTCGCGCGCCGAGCCTTTGGCAATGGCCGTGACGCGCGCTTCCATTTCGGCCAGGGCTTCAGGGTAAGGGATGAGCGTTTGGGAAACCATCCAGTCTATTGTTTTTCGAGTTATACCGGCGGTATTTATCATTGACTTTTCCATGCTTTCCGTATCCCTTTGAATGTTCTGCGTAAATGGGACGGTATACGAAGAAAGGTCAGGGGCCGTTGGTATTATAGAGTCGTTCATATGAATGATGTGAATGATGTCAAAATTGGCATTTGATCGAATTGTTGGATGATCCGTGGCTCACGATCTTCTGGCCTGAGCCGGTGCTTGGTGCTTGCTTTCCATGATGAGCCCCTGGCCTTTTCGACAAACTTGTCAAGGGTCGTCATTTTAAAGCCCCCTTCTCCATTGATGCGGTTAATCGAGCTTACGGATAAGGTAAAAAAATTCGTTGTCTGATTTTTTACCAAATGATAACCATCATCAGCCTATAACTGTTTTCAGGGCGCGCCGAAACGGTTTCGCGTAGGCGTTGCCCGCCTTTCCTTTCCGGCCTACCTTTTCGCATAGATGTTTGTTCCGGTATAGCGAGCCTTCATCATTCCCATTCCTTATTGCTATTCTTTCACGTCGCGTCATGCTGCCCCTTGCCTTGTGTGTCAAAACACTTTATATGGGAACCTTCCGGGGC
>WGBT01000405.1 GCA_015494185.1 Hyphomicrobiales bacterium
GTGGACAAATCACGATTTTATCGGCCGCCTGAGCCATGGCTTCGGCCAGCGGAATCATCAGCCGTTCACGGTTTTTGATCAGATGCAGCGTCGCGCGGCGGGCCGAGCGTGGCCCAAGCCCTGGCAATTTGGCCATCAATTCGATCAGCCGGGTGACTTCAGGCCCGGCGGCTTTGTCATTCATGATGCTTGCCCATGCTTGTAGCCATTTTGCTCTGCTCGTATTAAAACTTCAATTGGCCGAACGCTTCTTTCCCCTGGGACAGAACAACCAAAGGTATTCGATTCGCCCTTGGGAGTATCTTCCATGATGAGCGTTTTGGCGTTTTCAGACGGTTTGTCAAGGACCGTCATTTTTAAAGTCTTTATTGCGCTGGTTGCTATGGATTCCCTGTCTTGCTCCAAGCTTGTTTGAGGCGCTTGCAAAGTGTTTTCAACTCTTTCCAAATCAATTGGCAATGCCGGAGGCAAACCCTGGAATGGCGGGACAGGTTTGGCTGGCTTTACACGAATAGAGAGCGCTGTTGGTGTTGGAGCTATCACCAGTGTCAATAATTCCTGATTTCTTGATTTTTTACGATCCCGGAGAGGGCGGGGCTGCATGAGCCCTGCTATTTTTCTGGTTCTGACGACCACCAGGTTGTGATCTGGGGACCGTAAAGGGTGTTCTTTTGAGGATGTTGAAGGTGGTTCCAATGGGCCACCCACAGCCCGGGGGTGTGATAGAGCGGAATCACATAGTGCCCCGACAACAAGACCCGGTCTAAAGCCCGCACGGCAGCAACAAAGGTTTTCCGGTCGCGGGCGGCAACGATATGTTTGATCATGGCATCAACGGCAGGATTTTTGACCCCCGCATAGTTGAACGAGCCCGGCTGATCGGCGGCCTGGCTGCTCCAACGGAAATTTTGCTCATTTCCGGGCGAGAGTGAGGCCCGCCAGACATTTTCGATCATATCGAAGTCGAAATTGGTTTTGCGGCGTTGATACTGCGCCGAATCGACTTGCCGGACGCGGGCCGTAATTCCCAGCCTTCGCAAAGCCCGGGAAAATTCCAGCAAGATTTTCTCCTGTTCGCGGCTGGCGGCCAAAATCTCGAACTTAAACGGCATACCGGTTTGACGGTGAACGAGCTGTTGCCCCTTGAGTTGCCAGCCGGCGGCTTGCAAAAGCGCAAAGGCTTTACGGCGATTGCGGCGGTCGCGTCCAGAAATATCGCTTATTGGCGGGTGCCAGCGGCCTTCCAGAATGTCGGGTTCGACAGCCCCTGGAAAAGGCGCGAGCAATTGCCGCTCGATGGCGTCCGCAGGCCGGCCGCGGCTGGACAGTTCCGAACGGTCGAAATAACTGCCGGTTCGTTGATACAAGCCATAAAACAAAGACCGGTTGATCCATTCGAAATTGAACATCAGGCCAAGTGCCTTGCGCACCCGGATATCCTGAAACAGGGGACGCCGCAAATTGAAGACCAATCCCCGCATGCCTGCCGGAATGGCCATTTCAAAGGTTTCTTTCTTTACCTTTCCCGCCCGTACCGCCGGGAATTTGTAGCCCACCGCCCAACGATTTGGCTTGTTTTCATAGCGCAGATCACTCAGCCCGGTTTTGAAGGCTTCGAAAATGGCATTGCCGTCGCGGTAATAGTCATAACGCAGCTTGTCGAAGTTGAACCGTCCGCGATTGACCGGCAAATCCTTGCCCCAATAGTTGGGATCCCGTTCATAGACCAAATAGCCAGAGGCGCCGGGGCTGACCTTGGTGATCCGGTAAGGTCCGCTGCCGATTGGCGGGGTGAGTGTGGTTTTTTCAAAATCGGTATTTTCAAGGATATGTTTGGGCAAAACCGGCATCAGCCCCATGATTAGCGGCATCTCGCGGTCGCCGTCGGGTTTGAAGATGAATTTGACGCCGCGCTCACCAAAACGTTCGACCCGGGCGACTTTACTGTAATAGAGCCGGTGATTGGGGCGGCCATGATCACGCAGCAGGGCGTGGGAAAAGATCACATCATCGACCGTGACCGGATGACCATCGGAAAACCGCGCCTTGGGGTTCAAGGTGAAAGCAACCCAACTGCGATCATCGGGGGTTTCCACCTTCTCGGCCAGCAAACCATAAAGGGAGAAGGGCTCATCGTAGCTTCGCGCCATCAGGCTTTCATAGACATATTCACGGATGCCGGGCGCGGGTTTTCCTTTGATGATCAGTGGATTGAGACTGTCAAAAGCGCCTTGGACGGCGATGCGCAAAGTCCCCCCTTTGGGGGCTTTGGGGTTGGCGTAGTCGAAATGGGTGAAATCAGCAGGATATTTCAGATCCCCATGCATGGCCAACCCATGGGTTGGTGCAGCGGCAATAGGCTTGGTGGCCAGTGCCGTTGCAAAGACAAGAGCGGCAAATAGGAATTTGAGTGTTTTCAGCATATTCCCTATCTAGATGAAAAAATGAACTTTCTTATGACCGGCGAGAAGGTTATACACAGGTCATCGCAGTTTGAGCCATTGTTTGCAAGCCGTGTCATAACAGGTTAGCCTAATGGCTGTTCCTGACGCGGTGTGAGGCTGATAAATCTGGCGCTTGGCCGTAGTTGGGTCGCAATTCCGGTTGAATATGGAGGCGCTGCTGGACGGTTTGGGGGGTGAAGTATAAGAATGGAACCATCAACCGTTCATCAGCTATCACAACAACAATAAACTCCAATAAGATCAAAGCGGAGCCAATTCTTAGACTATTAAGGCGGGGTCTTTCTTGGATTTATGAGCGCCTGTCTTGAAATAGTTGGTGGAAAGCGCTGTGAAGAATTGTCTCGACCGCGACAGCTGCCACGGGATTGCCTTATTTCGATGGCTTCGAGAGCGCGGACCAAAATACGGGGGCGAGCGCACTGACGCCAGCCATTCGTGATCATGTCGGCTTCGGAACGGGGGACGACCGGCCGGGACCGATGGGGAAGTGACATCAACCGAAAAGGATGTGGGGTCAAATCATCATGTTGAGATCATATGCTAGAAGTGGAGTGAAACTGACGCGCCGTCTTGCGGCTCACGGAGCCGTTGCCCTATTGGCAGGTGCGGGTCTGCTGGCCTCGTCACTGGTTTCCGGTGCCAATGCAGCCGACAACAAAGATGAAAAGCTTTTGCAAAACTGGATCAAGACCTGTGCCGGCAAAGAAAAAAGGCTGTGTGAAACCCGTCGTGACGTGCTCGATACGGTTGCCGGTGAGATTTATGCACCTATTGCATTGGTTGAGATCTTTGAAAAAGATAAAAAAAAGAAAACTTTGCTGCGCATGACACTGCCTTATTATATGGCGCGGCTGGTGCCCAAAGATCCCAAAGCCAAACCGGAAAAAGGTAAGAAAGTAGAAATGATCCTGATCCGCGGTTTTGCCCAGTGGCGGGTTGGATCGGGTTTCAAATTGCAGATCGACAAAGACAAAAAGCCCTTGGTTTTTCCGGTCAGTGTTTGTCATCGCGTGGGCTGCATGGCGATTACCGAAGTCAAACCAGATTTGTTGAAAAGGCTGAAAAGTGCCAAGCGTCTGCTCTTGGCCGGGAATTCGGGCGGCCAGCCCTTGATGATTCCCATCTCCATGAAGGGCTTCAAGGAAACTCTGGAAGGCAAACCCATTGATGTGAAAACATATAAGGCGGCTTGGGATCGTTATATCAAGGCGGAAAATAAACGTATTGCGGAACTGCGGAAAAAACTGCAGGAAGAAGCCGCCAAGAAGAAAAAATAATGATCATGTTTTGATCATTTTTGTAAAAAAGAAAAGCAAAAAGCGCGTGGTGGAAGTCTCTGCCGCGCGTTTTTTTGTATGGATGAACTGGAAGATTCGGCCTCTGAGTCAATAAATAAGCCTAGGCTACCTGTGGTCTTGATACTGGCGGTCTTTTATCTGTAAAAGTTTACACTCAACCCTACAGACAGTATCAGAGCCGTCCTTACATTCCATGGTGAGACACTGGCATTTTCAGCTGGTTTGTCAAGGACGCTTTTAAGCGCCGCGAAGCGGTTTTATCCTTGACAAACCAGCTGAAAATGCAAGACCGCTTACCATGGAATGTAAGGACAGGTGCAGGCCAGAAGGTGTTGTCAACACCTGACACTGTTGGTCAGGTCAAGTTCAGATTTCTACATTTTAGCATTGACTGCTCATGTTGTCCGTATTCCTTTGCATTTTTTGCGTAAATTGAATGGTATACGAATGAAGCTCAGGGGCCGCTGGTATTATACAAATAAAAAAAGGCCGGGTATTTTGTGCCGGCCAGAATTTCAGTTCTTCAGTTCGTTTGAAATGGGCTCCCTTGAAGACCAAAGGCTCTAAAGGGAATGTATGGTTTTTGCCACGATTATTTTTTGCATTGCGTATCGCAAGGCACTTCCTTGGATTCCAAGGTTTTTCCGGTCAGAACATTTACTTTCTCAGCAAAGCACTTGCCTTCTTTCGAGATCACCCGGTTTATTTCCTGACCTGGGATCGACCAGGCTTGGCATTTCACTTCTGCCACGGCTTCGACAAAACGAAGTCCACCGGTTGAGCTGTTCGGCGTCATTGATTCCACAGGGGCGGCGTTGGCAACCGACGTGAAGACAGAGGCCAATGAAGCCTGCTGTATTTCATCGAGGGTGATCCATTTTGAGATCGCCACCTTGTCAGATTTCAAAACCGTGGTCAGAACGTCCCCTGATGGACAGGCCAAGACATTGATGGTCACTCCTTGGTCTGTCTTGATGGTGTTGACTTTGGCCTGTGATGAGCAGAAAAAGTTCTTTTTCCATAACTCCCGTTGTTTTTCCGCCTGAGCGACATTGCGGAAATTGGTCAGGCCAAGTCCCCAGGCATTGGCCTTATACATATCCACGGCCGTTGGAATCGCGCCAAGAATGGCTGTGAACATGGTTGGATAAAGCAGCAGCTTCTTTTTGAGATTAGCGAAAAAGCCGGAGGGTTCAGATTCAGGTCCAGCCGCCACATCTGTATTCGCCATCGTATTTCACTCCCTTTAGACTTTGAAATCAAATCCTGCGTTTAGCAAACACACAACACCAGCAAATCAGCCTGTTCTTTCAGATGATTATTAGTTGTTTCGACCTGAATAGAGGCTGAACAATGCCGTTTGCAGCCCCTTGCACCTTGCGGGCTCGATGAGCACTAAACAAGGCTTTTGAATTGTTATTGCAAAACAGCTTAGGCTCTATTGAGGTTTCACGTCAATTGGTCGATTTTTCAAGGCTTTCCTGATGGTGCGTTTGCCATCTGTTACGAACCTGCACCAAGGTTCCCTTGGTATTCTACCAAAGAACCTCGGTATAACCTCTCTTTGGGCTTTTTAAAAAGAATTTAAGCAATTTTCGGCAAAATTTGAGTCATGATGAAGACTGATGGACGTTGTTTGTTTGTTTTTACGCCCCTGTTGAGCGCATTTCTTCTGTTGTTTCTCGCCAGCACGACAATGGCGGCACCGATCGGTGTGCCGTCCGAAGAGCGCCGTGCGGAGTTGTTTTTCAAAAATGCCGTGGCCGCCATTGCTGCCAAAGATTTTACCAATGCCCGGCAATTGCTCGATGCTGCGCTGGCTGGAAAACCTGCTTTTCCTGATGCATTGGTCAAGCGTGCAGCGTTGAAAATGCGCGAGGGCAACGAACTATCGGCCTTGCAAGATTTGGAACAGGCTTTGCTGATCGAGCCCAATAACCGTCAGGCTTTGTCACTTGCCGCTGCAGCCATGAAAAAGATTGGCCAGTTTGATTTTGCCTTAAGGCTTTATCGGCGGCTGGAGGAACTGGGGGCCGCTGGGGAAGATA
>WGBT01000406.1 GCA_015494185.1 Hyphomicrobiales bacterium
CTTTTTCACCGTCTTCCCTTCCACCACCCTCTTGATATTATCAAGGCTTAGGGCAGCGTCTTCAATATCTTGTTTGGTGGCATCGGGTGAAATTGTCAATTCACCACGTCGTTTTCCGTTCACCTGTACCGCAATTGTCACAGTCTGCTCCTGCAACAGAGCGGGATCGGCTTGCGGCCAGGGGTGTTCAACCACGAGCGTGCTATGACCAAGCCGTTGCCAGCAGGTTTCGGCGAGATGCGGCATCATCGGCGCAAGCAATTGAACGAAGACTTCAAAGGCTTCCCGGGCGTCATTGCGGGTGGCAGCGTCTGCTTTTTCCAGTTTTTTGACAGCAGCGGTCAGAATGTTCGCGAATTCATAAAGTTTGGCCACCGCCCGGTTGAAGGCCAATTGCTCAATATCTTGAGTGACTTGATGAAGGATCTTATGGGTCGCCCGGCGCAGTTCTGAGGAACTGTTGGGGGCATCTTGGCCGAGATGATCGGCATGGTCATCGATGAGCCGCCAGACACGTTGAACAAAACGCCAAGCCCCTTCAACGCCGGCTTCGGTCCATTCCACATCGCGTTCGGGCGGGCTGTCGGAAAGCATGAACCAGCGGGCCGTGTCCGCCCCATAATGGGCAATGATATCGGAAGGGTCGACGGTGTTCTTCTTTGACTTCGACATTTTCTCGACAGCACCGATTGTAACAGGCGCTCCCGTATCTGCCAGCACCGCCACCCGTTTGCCGTCTTTTGTTTCAAAGCGAACGTCGCGGGGATTGACCCAGTTGCCTTCGGCATCCTTATAGGTTTCGTGATTGACCATGCCTTGGGTGAACAGGCCCTTGAAGGGTTCTTCGATGTCAAGATGACCGGTCCGTTTCATGGCGCGAGTGAAAAAACGCGCATAGAGCAAATGCAAAATGGCATGTTCAATGCCGCCGATATATTGATCGACCGGAAGCCAGTGATCAACGGCCTTGCGGTCGAGGGGACGATCTTCGGGTTGACCGCAAAACCGGGCGAAATACCAGGAACTGTCAACGAAAGTGTCAAAAGTATCGGTTTCGCGCCGTGCCGGCTTACCGCATTGGGGACAGGCGACGTCGGCCCAACTGGGATGATGTTCAAGCGGGTTTCCCGGTTTGTCGAAGCTGACGTCTTCGGGAAGTTTTACCGGCAGATCGGATTCTGGAACCGGCACCACACCACAGGTTTGGCAATGGATGATGGGAATCGGGCAGCCCCAATAGCGTTGCCGTGAAACGCCCCAGTCGCGCAGACGATATTGGATTTGGCGTTCTCCGCGGCCCTTTTCACTAAGGCGTCTTGTAACCTCGTCTTGGGCTTGTTCGATACTCATACCATCGAGAAACCGCGAATTGGCAAGGCGCCCCGGGCCGGTATAGGCTTCGTTTTCAATTTTGAAATTGGCAGGATCGGCCTCTTCGGGGATCACGACGGGGCGTACCGGTAAGCCATATTTGCGGGCAAAATCAAGGTCGCGCTGATCATGGGCGGGGCAGGCGAAAATCGCCCCGGTGCCATAATCCATGAGAATGAAATTAGCGACAAAGACCGGCAGATCCCAGCTCTCATCAAAGGGATGTTTGGCGGTTAGATCGAGGCGGTAACCCTTTTTCTCGGCGCGCTCGATCTCTTCGACAGCGGTTCCCATAGCCTCGCACTGTTTGATGAAGGCGGCCAAATCAGGATCGGTTTCGGCCAGCTTTCGGGCCAGCGGATGGCCTGGGGAAATGGCGCAGAAGCTGGCCCCGAAAATGGTGTCCGGACGGGTCGTGAAAACCGCCAATTCCTCACCATTGGAAAGCGCAAATTTCATCAATGTGCCGAAACTCTTGCCGATCCAGTTGCGCTGCATGAGGCGCACTTTTTCCGGCCAGTTTTTCAGCCCTTCAAGACCTTTGAGCAGGTCTTCCGCGAAATCGGTGATCTTGAAGAACCATTGGGTGAGATCGCGTTGCTCGACAGGAGCCCCTGAACGCCACCCCTTGCCATCGATCACCTGTTCATTGGCAAGCACGGTCTGATCGACGGGATCCCAGTTGACCTTGGCCGTTTTGCGATAGGCGAGACCGTGTTTGAAGAAATCGATAAACAACTTCTGCTGGTGTTTGTAATAACTTTCATCGCAAGTGGCAAATTCGCGGCTCCAATCGATCGACAGGCCCATGCTTTTGAGTTGCATGCGCATATGGTCGATATTGGCGTAAGTCCATTTTGCCGGATGAATTCCCCGTTGCATGGCCGCATTTTCAGCCGGCATGCCAAAGGCGTCCCAGCCCATCGGATGTAAGACGTTGAAGCCCTGAGCGCGTTTGAAGCGGGCGATCACATCCCCCATGGTATAGTTGCGCACATGCCCCATATGGATGTTGCCGGAAGGGTAGGGGAACATCTCCAGCACATAATATTTCGGCCGGTCATCATCGGGTTTGGTTGCAAAAATGGCCCGATCTTGCCAGATTTTTTGCCATTTCGCTTCGTTTTCCGGTGCGTTGTAGCGTTCGCTTGCCATATGCCTATCATTTGCTTAGTGATTGCTGACAGGGTTATCAAACCCAAATTCCAAATGCGGTCAAGGTGGTAAGTTTCAAGGCGGGGTATTGATGGCGACAAGACAGGAGACAAGACAAGATCAGCAGGCTGGTGCAGCAACGTCGGGATTGGCCGATGTTCGGGCCCGGCTGGTTCAAGCTGCCAAAACCGCTAAACGGGATCCGAAAGAAATCGAGCTTATTGCGGTTTCCAAGACTTTTGCAGCTGAGGCGATTCGTCCGGTGCTGGCCTTGGGCCAGCGGGTCTTTGGAGAAAACCGGGTGCAGGAGGCACAGAGTAAATGGCCGCAATTGCGGGCCGAATTTACGGATTTGAAATTACACTTGATCGGGCCGTTGCAGTCCAACAAGGTGCGTGATGCGGTGGCTTTGTTCGATGTCATTCACACCCTTGACCGGCCGAAAATTGCTCGGATGATTGCCGAGGAGATCGCCCGTACAGGAAGGAATTTACAACTGTTCGTGCAAGTCAACACCGGGGAGGAGCCCCAAAAGGCGGGTGTGGCCCCCCAGCAAGCGGCGGCATTCGTTCGCCAATGCCAGGAGGAATTTGGGCTTTCGATTTCGGGACTGATGTGTATTCCGCCAATCAATGAGGAGCCGGCTTTGCATTTCGCTCTGCTTGCCAAGCTCGCGCATAAGCTTGGTCTTGAGCAACTTTCAATGGGTATGAGTGCAGACTTTGAGACGGCGATTGCCTTTGGAGCAACTCATGTCCGTGTCGGTTCGGCGATCTTTGGCCGCCGCCATTAAAGTTTGACCATGAAGAAAGTTGACCATAAAGGGAAGCTGTCAATTCTATTCTGTGAACAGTCCACGGGGAATACCCACCATTTAGGGAACCGCTGAATAAATTGCCGCCCCACCGCCTTCCTTGGCCAATCGTTCATTTTCCGCAGCGACTATAGGCGGGCAGGCCAAGGGAGGCGGTGAGATAGATTGTTTGATTAGAGCTTTCCATGCTTTCCGTATTCCCTCGAAGTTTCTTTGTTGATTAAACAGTATACGAGCGAAGTCAGGAGCCACTGGCATTATGAGCTATGTGAGTTTGAGCTGGTGGGATCTTGCCGCCGCGGGGCTGTTGATCCTGCTCAATGGCAGCTTGTCCTTGGCGTTGCAACTGGGGATGGAACGGCGCTTACTGATCGCGGCCTTGCGCATGATCATCCAACTGACCGCCATTGGTTTCGTCTTGAAATTCATCTTCACGCAAACCTCGCTCTGGTGGACGCTGGGGCTTGGCCTGGTGATGGGGCTGATTGCCGGACGGGAAGTGCTGGCCCGCCAGGAACGCCCGTTGCAAGGCTTTTGGGCCTATGGTCTTGGCACTGGGGCCATGATGTTTGCCGGCGGGCTTGCGATGATGTTC
>WGBT01000407.1 GCA_015494185.1 Hyphomicrobiales bacterium
AAGACGAACGCTGTTGCCATTGCGTCCTTTGCCTGTGACCTTTGCTTTCTCCCGCCTGATCAACGGCAAAAGCCGAAACCGGTTTTTTGATTTTGGCCAATTGCGAAAAACAAACCGAGCCACGGCTGCGTTGTAACAACCGCAAGGCTGCTTTTGTCGGCGCAACAGTATTGAGTTGGCGTTTAATGGCGCGGCTGAAACGCATCATGGCGCGCCGGGTTCCTCGGTCCCACTGACCGGTTTCAAAGCCAAGATAACAGCCCACCCGGCGCAATTCACTTTGAATTTTAACTGTAAGGGCCGATTGGCTGGCTGACAAATCGGCTTCACGGCGGGGACCAAAACGGGGGCCCTCCCTGCCCGGCAAATCAAGCCGATCCAATTGCAGGGCGTCCATCAAATCGGCAGCATCTGGGACCAGAAATGAAACCCGGGTATTGCGCTTGGACTTTACTTTCTGGTTTTGACGAAGATCGGTCTTTTGGACATGCTCTGCCGGCTCATCTATGGCGAACTCGCCTTTCCCGCCTGCAAAGTTTTCGGCCGTCTTGCTCCAACCGGTTTGATGGGCGTTGCGCGTATCTAAATGCTTGGCGTAAATTCTGGCGCCAGCGATCAGAACCGCGAAGCTCAAAAAAACAACCGCTGCTCTGAACATCAGCCCATCAACTCCAAAAACGGCCCATGTTTAAGGAACACGATAAGATAAATTCCGGGCCCTGTTAGAAATCCTGGGCGCTAATCATGAAGGGAGCATGATTCCCCTCCAATTGCGCCAGCCTCCGAACTCAATTGAACCCAATTGTAATCAGTGAAATACGGCAAAATTGGTATTTTCAACCGTATGGATTACAAAAAGTTGTCTGTTCGAGAGGCTAGACTAGCCAAATTCGGTTAACTCATCCTTACCGGCAACCGCTCTTACAGAAGGATCATGACCTAACTTCCAATCCAACTCACAGCCCCCCGATCAGATCGTTCAAGCAGTTTGACATGATTTAGGCTTGTACAGCAATATAAAGTTTCAGACAGTGCTCTTTGAGAACCAATATCATAATCTCAGGCTTGGGAGATGCAATCATTGGATCGCAAAAAACATCTTGTTCTAGGCGGGGTGCTGACAATGCTGTTAGCCGCTGGTGCAAGCATTGCTCCAGCTCTTGCCGGCGAATGGATCGAATCTTTCAAAGGTAAGCCGACCGATTATCTTATTCAGCGCGGCAATGAAAAACTGCGTCCGCAACCGCTGATGAAACTCAAAGCCGGAGACAAGATCTTCGTGATTGCACCAGCGGGTCAGATCAGCATTCTCAAAGCCAATAAGCGAATCTTGAAAGTGACACGGAACAACGCCCCTTATACAGTTCCCCAAACCCCGGAAGCGGCAACGGTGTGGGACAATCTTCTCAATATTGCCTCTGGCTGGGTTGCGACAAGTCACGGTGAGGCAACCTTGACCGAGGCGATAACCCGTGGCCAGCTTCCGCCAGTACAAGTCCCAACTGCCCCTGCTGAGCAGAATTTGCTGATCAGCGGTGAGCCTGCGCTTGCCGTGGTTTGGCGTGGCGGTGCCGCCCCGTTTCATGTCACCCTGATCGACAAACGAACCAAAGCTGAAATCATCACCCAAACCAATATTGAACGCCGTGGCACCCTGCTCGACCTCCCACCGCTGAAACCCGGACTTTATCGCTTGCAGATCACGTCCCTTGGCAGTCCCCGGAAACTATTCGTCAATATCGAGCTTCGTGTTGTCGATAAATCCCAACTGCCCCAGCAAGCCCAAAAACTGCTTCAAGCGAATCTGCCAACATCGATCAAAAACCGTTTGCTGGTGACCATACTCGCACAATTCGTGCCCTGGCGTTTTCAAGCTTACGATCTGGCGGAGCGTCATCAGTTCCACGCCGCCCAACTGGCCCTCGAAAATGGCCAATATCCAAAACGCAGGTAAAATTTATCAGCGGTCTTTGGGTTGGTGATATCAAGACGTTTTTCTGTTTGAATTGGATCCTCCCCCCTCCCCCGCGCTGAACTGCCACTTACAAACTCAGTTGACGGCAAAGCCAAGTTCGGTCAGTCTTGCTCCCCAGGAGGGGAAAGAGGATCCGTAATAATGACTAGGAGACAGCAATTATGCTCATAAAATTATCCTTTCGCCGCACGGGAATCCTATCGGTGGCATTTGCCATCATGGTCACCGTTATGACGGTATTAATAATCGCATCCCCAGCACAAGCCGCCCCGAAATGCCAGCCCTGGTTCAATTCCGGCAAAGGCAAGGTTTCAAAAACGGTTTGGGGGGCGAAATTCAGTGCCCGGGCTGCATGGCGCAGAAAAATCAGATCGCTTTATGGACTGCGTTGGATCTATTGGCACAGGGCCCGCGAGCGCCATTATTATTGTGAAAAACGTGGCAGCAGAAAGCACCGTTGTATTGCCTATGCCAAAGCTTGCCGTCTTTAACACTGGCCATGATGAATCATGATCTTGCTCCAGATTCAATAATGTGCAAATAGGCGGCCTTGACATGCATGATCTCATTCTCGCGCTGGTCGACCAAGTGAACGAGCTTGGTTCACTTGGCATTGTTTTAGAGGTTGTCAGCGCCTTTTTGGCGGGAGCCGGCTTTGCTTATGTTGCTCTGCGCCGCCGGGTCTTGCGGGTCCTTCAACATGAAGAACGTCTGGAACGTGACCGTGACTATTGGCGTGACAAGAGTGAGCGGCAACGGTTGGAGGCCGAGCAAAACCAGGCTCAGATCGAACGGCTGCTGAACCGGTTGCCCGATCATGTCCTGCAACATGCGGTTTCAGAATTTGGTTGTGGGAATGACGATCAGGCCGGGCTCACCTTACGCCATTGGTTTACCGAGGAAAAAAATTCGATTGCCGAGATTTTGTTGCGCATCAGCGAGTGGATGTTGTCCTATGCGGTGGAAAATCCCAAGGCGCTGACCGGAGCTGAGCATTTCATCGCGCTGGCCACCCATATCGACCCAGAAAATCGCAATGCAGCCATGCTGCGTGAAGAAGTGGAGATGGCCCGTGACAAGTTTTTCCAAACCGAAGACGCCGATCTGGCCCCCAATGCCTTGTCGTCACTGGCGCTCGTTGATGAATTGGTGGCCCAAGTGCCAACAACGGAAACGGTCCAGGAATTGAACGGGCTTGGCCTGCATTTGTTGTTGGAAGGCGGTTATTACCATGTCGCTTTGGCGGTTCTTCGCCGCGCGCGCTATGCGGCACGCAAACTGTTTGGGGCCGACCATAAACATACCATGACGATCTCTGACAATGTTGCCCAAGCTCTACGTTATCTAGGACGTTATGACGAAGCCGAAAAACTTCACCGCGAAGTCCTCGAATTACGGATCAAGAAACTGGGCCACAATCATGCCGACACGCTGACCAGCAAGAATAATCTTGCCGAAACCTTGACCGCGCTTGGCCAACTGGAGGAGGCCGAAAAGCTGCATCGGGAAGTCCTGGCCATTCGTTCCGAAGTCTTGGGCAAGACTAATCCCAAAACCCTGGTCAGCAAACAAAATCTTGCCGAAACCTTGAATGCTGGAGGACGGCACAAAGAAGCCGAGCGCCATTATCGGGAAATTCTGAAAATTTACTCCGACAATCTGGGGGCGGATACCCCCCATAGCCTGCTTGTCAAGACCGGCTTGGCCGACACGCTCGATGCCCTGCAACGTTTCAAGGAAGCGGAAAGCCTTTACCGGGAAGTGTTTGCCAGACTGAAAGTCAAACTGGGGCCTGAAGATCCGCAAACCCTCTTGGTTCAACGTAAATTCGCCGAAGTTCTCTCTCATCTGGGAAAACACCAACAGGCCCAAAAATTATTGGAGGATGTCCTGCAAAAACAGACCAAGGCACTTGGTCCCGATCATGTCGAAACGCTGGAGACGCGCAGCCGTTTGGCCGCCATCTTAAATGCCAGTGGCCAACATGAGGCTGCGGAACAACATCTTGAGGTGGTCTTGGAACGGCGTCATGAAAGGCTGGGCCCCCGTCACGCGGATACCATTCGCACCAAGCAGGACCTGGCTGCAACCCTGGATGCCCTTGGCCGTTATACCGAAGCGGTCAATTACTATCGTGAAGTGGTCGAGTTCAATGCTGAAGTTCTAGGCCCCGAACATCCCGAAACCATCAAGACCCAAAACGACCTTGCCACCGGCTTGCGTCACCTTGGAAACTATGCCGAGGCCAAGCAGATTTACAGCAAGACGCTGGAGCTCTCGCGCAAGGTGCTTGGGGTTTCTCATCCCAGCACGATTCTCACAAAAACCAATCTCGCCCGTACCTTGGGCGATCTTGGCCGCCATGCCGAAGCCGAAAAATTACACCGCCGGGTCTATCAAATCCTGGCTGACAAGCTTGGCCCCGACCACCCTGATACGTTACTGGCCAAGGCCGTGGTCGCCAATACGCTGGGCGAACTTGGTCAACATGAGGAAGCCGAGCGGCTTCAACGGGAAGTGCTTGTCATGGAAATGAGAATGCTGGGCCCGGATCATCCCAATACGCTGGCCAGCCGGGCCAATCTCGCCAACACTCTTGATGCCTTGGGCCGTCATGCCGAGGCGGCAGAAATTCGCCCCGCCGGTCAAGCCGGACAAAAGGTCATAGACGAGCCCCCCGATCCCGGTGAACAGTTGGCCAAGGGGAACATTGCCCGGACCCTCAACACGCTGGGCCGCCATGCCGAGGCAGAAAAATTTTATCGGGAAATGCTTGCCACCCGCACCGAAAAACTGGGCGCGGACCATCCGCACACCTTGCGCAGCAAGCATGGCCTGGCACTCACGCTTGTGGCCCTCGATCAGATCGATCAGGCTATTGATTTGCTACGTGAAACTTTGCAAGCCAGACAGCGGGTTTTGGGGAACTCTCACCCTGACACGCGAAAAACCAAGGAGGCACTGGCCGCCTTGCAAAACCGATAAGCCCAAACTGACGTCCATACTTTCGGCCATACTTTTGAGACCAGTGACGATCAGCCCCCTGACCTTTTATTCGTATCCCATCAATTGAGACAAAGAACCTTTAAAGGGATACGAATAAAAGGTCAGGGCTGATGGGCTTGGATATGATACCAGCAGTATTTACTATTGACCGCTGACGTTTCTCGTATTCCTTTGAACTTTTTTGCGTTAATTGAACGGTATACGAATGAAGGCAGGGGCCGCTGGTATGAAATGACAAAGGGCTGCTTCCCAAATGGAGCAGCCCTTCTTTTTCCTTGATTGGTCTTTTGAGTTGACAGAGCGGCGACAGCAACGGCCGCAAGGAGGACAGACAGGCCCCCGCCGTTACATCATGCCGCCCATGCCACCCATGGCGTCCATAC
>WGBT01000408.1 GCA_015494185.1 Hyphomicrobiales bacterium
GATACGAAAAGCGTGAGTGATCAATGATAAATACCTCCAGTATTATGGACAGGGTGGGCTGACGCAAATCGGATGACCTGGCCATCCTGGACCTGACGCTCATCTTCATGCCACCCTATTCACCGGAACTCAATCCCATGGAAAATATTTGGTAATATCTGCGCGCCAATTGGTTTTCGGCTTCCGCTTTTCGACAGCTATGAGGCCATTGTCGAGGCTTGTTGCAACGCCTGGAACAAACTCACCGCAGCCCCCGCACCACCTCCATCGCACAAGAAAATGGGTCAAACCGGTCAATCTTAGGGTCTAGGGTCGCTGGTATGACATCCCCAAGCCGCGTTTCCACTGCGGGAAGCGTTCAGCCTGGAAACAGGGCCGAGGACCGCCCGGTCAGCCAGTAGCCGATGAGCCCAACCCATTCACGAAACACATGATCGCTGCGGTACAATCCTTCAGCTGGACGATTGAAAAAACGCCACGCATCCTGCCAGCCACGGGTGCGATAATCGACCGGCCAGGGCACCACCTCAAAACCCACCTTACGAAAACAGCCGACCGCACGGGGCATATGCATCGCGGAAGTCACAAGCAGCCAGCGCCCTTGCGCCGCTTCGCCCAACAGTTTTCGGGTCAGATAGGCGTTTTGCCAAGTATTCTTGGCTTTCCGTTCAATGATCAGCCGTTGCGGCTTTTTGACCAGAGCGGTAAAGAGGCGCTTGATCACGGTGCCATCATCGAGGCCATCATAAAAAACCGTATTGGCCCCGCCGGTGATCACAACAGGCACCTTAGGGAACCGGTTTGCCAACATCAAGGTTTCAACAACCCGTTCCCCCGCTTCATTGAGCGCCACCGCCTGACGCGCCAGCGACACCGTCGAATCGATTCCGCCCCCCAGCAGCAAAATGCCATCGATCCC
This sequence comes from Hyphomicrobiales bacterium, assembly GCA_015494185.1. GTDB lineage: Bacteria > Pseudomonadota > Alphaproteobacteria > Rhizobiales > S144-35 > S144-35. Next base: position 920 of record WGBT01000408.1, read on the forward strand.
TTTCGCAAGCTCAGCCTCGTCAGGCCGCGAAAAGCGCTGTTCCAATGGCACCGTCAACAAATGTGGCACGGGACTAAGACCAAAGATGAAATAAGCCGCAAGACTGCCGCCGATGAGCAAACGCCCCGCCCGCCCATGACGGCTGTAAAGCAAGACAAATCCCATCAGCAAACCGACCAGAATGAGACTTGAAGGCTGCGTGAAAAAGCCGGCAATCTTTGCAATTGTATAAAACATCGAACCGCTGCTTATTCCCGGCACAACCGCCAGCCTGAACCGGTCAATCTTTCCTGGGGCTGGAACCGGCTTTTATAGGCCATTTTCCGTGAGCCTTCGACCCAATAGCCCAGATAGACATAAGGCAAGCCGCAGCGGCGTGCTTCGGCGATATGGTCGAGAATCATGTAGCTTCCAAGACTGCGGGAACCGAGTTCAGGCATGAAATAGCTATAGACCAGTGACAACCCATCACTCAACCGGTCCCACAGTGCCACGGCCACCAATGAATTTTGTCGTGGCCCATCATCCCCCATCGCCAACAGCTCGCCAATGAGGCTGGCGTCATCAGAGAAAGGATCAAAGAAAGGCAAGGGACGGGTGACATCGTTATCGGGGCGGGAAGGTGAACGGGAAGCGCAAAGCTCAGCCTCTTGCTCAGGAACAGAAGCAGAAGCCAAACGATATTCGGTGATGTAAGTGTCAACGACACTGTCTTCGACCATCACCATATAATCCATCGCCGTCATATCGGCCATGCCCCCGTCCCCGTGCCGGGCATCGATATAGCTGCGAAACAGCCGGTATTGTTCCAGGGTGGCCACGGCCTCCTTGCGGCGCACCAACAAATCCTGATTTTTCCGCCAAACCCTTCTTTGATTGCGTGACATGACGAAATCATTGACCCGGACCCGCACGGAAACGCATTTCTGACAGCCATCACAATAGGGCTGATAGGCAATATTTTGCGACCGGCGGAAACCGTTTTTCAAAAGGTCATCAATATCGCTGCGCCCCCGCCCTGGCTGCAGCCGGGTGAACAGTTTGCGTTCCTTGCGATCCGGCAAATAAGGGCAAGGCTGTTCCTGGGTCAGGTAAAAATCATGCCGCCCGATGCTTTGATCTGTCACGTCACATCATTTCCACTTATTAAGATTTGATTTCCATAAGTTGAGGTCTGGCGGCGATCAGACTTGCTGCCTCTCGCTCTGGCAAAGAGCAACCCTGTTTCAAGCGCCGCCGCCCCTTGAGATTGGCCAGCTCAATTTAACAAATAAAGAGGGATGGGAAAACTGTGCGCGCTTATTTTGACAAGCTTTTGGCGGCTTCCACAGCGAAATAGGTGAGAATCCCATCAGCCCCCGCCCGTTTGAAAGCAAGCAGGCTTTCAAGCATCACCGCCTCCAGATCAAGCCAGCCCCGTTCAGTAGCCCCCCTCAGCATCGCATATTCCCCCGAAACCTGATAGACGAAAGTCGGCGCCTCGAAGCGGTCCTTGACACGGCGCACGATATCCAGATAGGGCATGCCCGGTTTGACCATCACCATATCCGCCCCTTCGGCCAAATCAAGCGCAACCTCATAAAGGGCTTCATCGCTGTTGGCCGGGTCCATTTGATAGGTCTTCTTATCCCCTTTCAAGGTGCTCGAAGAGCCCACGGCATCACGAAACGGCCCATAAAAGGC
>WGBT01000409.1 GCA_015494185.1 Hyphomicrobiales bacterium
AATATGGAGTCCTTCGTGCATAAGCTAAAGAACACTGATCGATCAGAGCAAGACCGCGTAAAAGCTTGTCACCGCTTGTTATCTGGTCTTGTTTTTTCCGGTATTGTGCTGGTTGCAAGTGCGGCCGCCGCGCAAATGCCCCAATCGGCTGCTCAGCAAACAAAAACCTCTCCCCTGGCTGCAGAAGTGAAAATCAACCAGCGGCTCGACCGGCTGGAAGAACAGCTGACCGATTTGCAAGGCGCTATTGGCGCCTTTCAGTCTTTGGCCGGTTCGGTGACCTCTCCCCCATCGCAACCCTCAGCCTATGCCACGACCGGTCAGGGCCGTGATAGTGGGTTGCAAGATCGGGTCGAAGTGCTCGAGACGCAAATTCAAGCCTTGAGCAACCAAATTCAACAGCTTACGGAAGCCATGAACCGGTTGCAGCCCCAAGGAAGGGCTTCTGGGCAAGGCTCATCCCCTTCTTTATACCGGCAATCCTGGCCGGGTTCCCCCAATACAGGGCCCGCCAATCACCAAGCCGCTCATTCAGGTGCGATGGGGACGGGATGGCAAACCGCCGCGCTGCCTTCTGATCCGATGGCCCAATCCGCCTTCAGGGCCGCCTATCAGAATATCGTCCGGCAAGATTATCCAGCGGCGGAAAAAGCTTTCAAAGCTTTCCTGCAAAATTTTCCCTCAGACCCGCGCGCTGGCGAGGCCTATTTCTGGCTCGGGGAAAGCCATTATCTGCGCGGCGAGTATAAAGCCGCTGCCCGGAATTTTTTGCTTGGCGCGCGGAAACATAAAACCGGGCCACGGGCGGCGGACACGCTTTTGCGTTTGGGGATGTCGTTAACCCGGTTGGGGCAAAAAGCGGCCGCATGCAAGACATTCACGCAATTGCAACAACAATATCCCAACATGGCCGCCCATATCAGACGGCAAGCCAACAATGAACGCCGCCGGCTGGGCTGTTGACCAGAGAGCCATTTGAGCCGTTTCTTTGAACGGCCAACAAGTTTTTTGCAATATCCCCAATGCTCCCCGTAGCGTCACAGCTTTCCCCTCCTGACAAAGCCCTTACCCTGGCAACCTTCGAGCCACTGACCGCGTTCCCAAAGGTGGCATTGGCGGTTTCCGGCGGCAGCGACAGCATGGCCCTGATGTATTGGGCCGCCCATTGGCGGGAGCTGCTTTCCGCCTCCACACCTGCCCCAAAGATCGTCATTCTTACCGTCGATCATGGTTTGCGGGCGGCCTCCCGGCAGGAAACCGAATTTGTCTGTCAACATGCCGCCCGGCTTGGCTTCCCCTGTCAAATCCTTGAATGGAAGGGGGAAAAACCTCAAACCGGGATACAGGCGGCCGCCCGGCTTGCACGTTATGATCTCATGATCGAGTTTTGCCGCACCCATGGCGTCAAGGCGCTGGTCACGGCGCATCATCGTGATGATCAGGCCGAAACGGTCTATATGAATCTGGCCCGTGGCAGCGGCATCGACGGGCTGGCGGGGATTGCTCCACGGCTTGAGATCGCGGGGCTATCGCTCCTGCGTCCCCTGCTGCACCTGTCCAAACGAACGCTGCTCCATTTGTTACGAGCACTTGGCGGCGATTATTGCGAAGATCCAAGCAATCAAGACCGCTCTTTTGAACGGGTCCGCGTGCGTCAGCTTTTGCGCCAGGCCGAAAATCAAACAAACCGAGCAGAACAAACGGAAACGGGGCTTGCCCCGGCGGCTTTGGCGCGCACCGCCAACCGCAGCCGGCGTGCCCGGCAAGCCCTGGATTTTTATACGGAACGCTTCCTGGAACAGACCGCTGTGCTCAACGAATGGGGGATCGGCCAAATCGCGCTCGACAAGTTTCATGAGGCGCCAGAAGAAATCCGTCTGCGCACCCTGATCCGTCTGCTTTCCGTGATCGGAGGCCAAGCCCGTGATCCCGCCTTATCGGCGGTTGAAGAGTTGCTCTTAAGCCTCACAGAAGACCGTTTTTCAGGGCGCACTTTGGGGGGGTGTGTGGTGCGTGAACGAAACGGCAAACTTCTCATCCATCGTGAAGGCGGGCGGCGCGGCCCCTCAGCGATGAGGGTCACACCGGGTGCTTCGATCATTTGGGATGAACGTTTCCGCGTCCGGCTCGCCCCCACGGCTCCCCTTCCGCTAATAATCCGCTCTCTTGGCGAAGCGGGTCTTGAGGCGTTGAAATCCTGCAGCGATAAGCCAAACGAGAAATGGGCCTTTTCGGGCACGATCGCCACGGTTTTGCCTTCTATATGGAGCCATAATGGCATTCTTCAGGCTGTGCCGCATATTGGATTTTATC
>WGBT01000410.1 GCA_015494185.1 Hyphomicrobiales bacterium
CTGTATGTGTCGGCCACGCCCGGGCCTTACGAAGAGGCGCAGGCCGACGCCATCGCCCGTCAGGTGGTGCGCCCCACCGGCTTGCTCGACCCGGTCATCGAGGTGCGCCCGGTGGCCACCCAGGTGGACGATGTGCTGTCGGAAATCAACAAGCGGGTGGCGTGCAACGAGCGCGTGCTGGTGCTCACCCTGACCAAGCGCATGGCCGAGGATTTGACCGAATATCTCCATGACAATGGGGTGCGCGTGCGCTACATGCATTCCGGTATCGACACCTTGGAACGCATCGAAATCATCCGGGATCTGCGTCTGGGCGCCTTTGATGTGCTCGTCGGCATCAACCTTCTGCGTGAGGGGCTCGACATTCCCGAATGTGCCCTTGTCGCCATTTTAGATGCCGACAAGGAAGGTTTTTTGCGCTCTGACACCTCGCTCATTCAGACCATTGGCCGGGCCGCGCGCAATGTCGAGGGGCGCTGTATTCTCTATGCGGATAAGATCACCGGCTCCATGAAACGCGCCATCGAGGAGACCGAGCGCCGCCGCAAAAAACAGCTTGCCTATAACAAAGCCCATGGCATCACCCCGCAAACGGTGCGGAAAAATATCGGCGACATTTTGGAAAGTGTCTATGAGCAGGATTACGTCACTGCCGATACCGGGCCGGGCTTTGCCGAACAGGGCCAAGCGGCGCTTATCGGGCATAATCTGGAGGCTGTCATCAAGGATATGGAAACCCGGATGAAGGCCGCTGCGAGCAATCTGGAATTTGAAGAAGCCGCCCGGCTGCGTGATGAAATCAAACGCCTGCGGGAGCAGGAGTTGTTGCTTGCCAACGACCCGCTTGCCCGGCAAAGCGCTCTCGATCAACTGAACGGCAAGTTGACCGCCCCCCCATCCCGCAAGCAAACCATCTCACGCTCTTCCGGCGGACGCCCCGGCACCCGTACCTATCGCAAGAAGGGAAACAACACCCGCCAGAAAACCCGGCGCTAACCATGAAACCGGTCAAGATTAAGGGCCCTTGGTATCACACTGGACTTAACGAACAGAGTCCAACACGGTCTACCTTCTGGCGGCCTGGCCTGGACCTGTCCTTGCATTCCATGGTACGCCCCTGGCATATTCATGCCCCTTTTTCTTGCCGGGAGATGGAAGATGAAGCGGGATCGGCCTCCAAATTCTCGGCCGCATACCAGACCTCTTCAATATAAGGCCCTCCCCCCCGTGAAGCGCGGGCGGAATATAAGCCAAAACCCTGCACCGTGAAATCTTCTGCGATGACTTCCGAACGCATGGCAAGATAGCCCGCAACATCCTCAGCCGTCGTTTGCCGCAGTCTCGCCAAAGTGATATGCGGCTGAAACTTGCGTCTTTCCGGTGCCAAGCCAACCCGCTGGGCCGCCTGCTCATGGGCCATTTGCAGTCTCGACAGAGGTTCGCTTGGCGCAATCCCAACATAGAGCGCCCGCGGCTTTTTCCCGCCAAAACAGGCCAGCCCCGTAAGCCTGACAGAAAAAGGCTTGAAACGGATTTCGGACAGCGATTCCGTAAAATCCTCGGCTAGATCTGCAGAAATATCACCCGCAAAACGCAAAGTGATGTGATAGTCTTCAGGCTCGACCCAGCGCGCGCCAGGCAAGCCGCCTTGAAACAAAGTCAATCTTTGCCGAAGCCAATCTGGCAGGGCCAAGGCCGTAAACAAACGCGGCATAGTCTTTTCGTATCGCACAAGAGGTTATAAGAAATAACGTATGATACTGGCGGTATTTGCTATTGACCACTCCATGCTTTCCGTATCCCTTTGAAGTCTCTTCGTAAACGGAATGGGATACGAGTCAAGGCCAGGGCTGTTAGTATTAGTATAAGATGTAAAGTATAAGATGTAAAAGTCTACATTCAAAACCTTAGAGACAGTGTCAGATCCGTCCTTGCATTCCCATACGTGAGACACTGGCATTTTCGACAAGTTCGTCAAGGACCGGCATTTTCAAGCCCCGTCGTGCCGAGAAGCCTCGGTGGCCTCACCGCACTCCACGCTCGCTTGTTTTAGGCCCCTGTCGTACCTCTCGCCTGCAAGGCTCCCGTCACTCCACACTCGCTTGTGGTGGCCGCGAAGCGGTTTCATCCTTGACAAACTTGTCGAAAATGCAAAACCGCTTACTATGAAATGCAAGGACAGGTTCAGGCCGAAAGGTGTTGTCAACAACTGACACTGTCTGTCAGGTAAGTTCAGATTTTTACAGGTAAAGCTTAGAAGAGGTAAACAAGACAGCCAGCGTCTCTTAGAGCACAAGTCCTTCACGCGGGAACCGTTTTTCGGCGTCAATTGTGCGGCAAAACAAGATTTCCGAGCAAAATCCAATTCCATAGAATCGGATTTTGCTCTAACTCACGCGCAACCTTTCACGGTTGATGGATCAACCGCTTCTGCATTCCATATATCATGCCAGATGCCATGATTTCACACGCCCTATTTCGCGCCCCCTATTTCGGAGCCAGCACCATCATCATCTGGCGCCCCTCCAGCTTGGGTTCCAATTCCACCTTGGCAATCTCTTGCATTTCGTCGCGCACCCGCTCCAACAATCGCACACCCAGCTCCCGATGGGCCATTTCACGCCCGCGAAACCGCAAGGTCACCTTGACCTTGTCACCATGCTCAAAGAATTTGCGGATGCTTTTCATCTTCACTTGGTAATCGTGAACATCGATATTCGGCCGCATCTTGATTTCTTTGACATCGACAGTCTTTTGCTTTTTGCGCGCTTCGCTGGCCTTTTTCTGCGCCATATATTTATATTTGCCGTAGTCAAGAATTTTACAGACCGGGGGATTGGCATTGGGCGAGATTTCAACCAGATCAAGACCAGCCTCCTGGGCTCTCTCCAACCCTTCTTCCCTGGTCACGATTCCAAGATTCTTGCCATTTTCATCAATCAGTTGAATTTCCTGGGCTCTGATTTGCTCATTCGCCTTGGGCCCGTCAAATCGCGGGGCTTGTGCTTTGCGCGGACGGCGCACGTTCCACTACTCTCCTCTTGTTGAGCGGCGTCGCCAAACGATGGGTCATGCTGTTGTGCTGTACTTATAACCAACGATGCAGCGACCACAACCCATTTGGCTCGCGCTGTTCTTGACCATCTCATGAAATCATATCACCTGCACCATGGCTGGCGACAGCTGAATCCTGCCATGGATCCGTGACAATCGCAACCCTCAATGTGTCATGATCATGCTTCAAATGATTTACCGCTGCCCGAATACCCAGCCCCCTAGACCGTCAATTCACCCTGCTCGCTCACAATCGCATTCCCGCCAATGCGCACCGCGTGAAGCCGGCTATGCTCGATCACCAGTTCCAAAGAAATCTGACTTGCCCGTCCCATCTCGATCCCCTGTTCGATGAAATAGCGATGCGTTCCCTCACGGGGATCATCAAAACGGTCGATCGCACCTGCAAAGGCCGCTGCCGCACTGCCAGTCGCTGGGTCTTCATCGATCCCCAACAATGGCGCAAACACCCGGGCATGAAAATGACACCCACTATTGAGCGTCTCACGGCAATAAACAAACAGCGAATCCAGACCATCCCCCAAGACATCGCGCCAAGCCGCCTTTGTCACCTCGATACGTGCCATGGCGGACAGCCCATGAACCGGCACCATCACGAATTCGAGCCCGGCGCGATAAACTGACGGCACATGATTTTCAAAGCCAAGCTCAGCCTTGGTCAGGCCCAGCACCATCGACAAAGCCTCAAGATCCGGCGGCGCCCCGCCCTGTTCCGGCAAATTGGGGGTGTCAAATTCGGCAAAGGCAAGCCCCTCAGGCCGCAGTTTGACGCCGACCCGCACCGTCCCCGTCTTTTCTTCCAGCGCGACGATCACATTTTGCGGGTGCTCAATGGCGCCATAACGTTGCGACGCCAATAAAATCGCCGTCCCAATCGTTGGATGACCGGCAAAAGGCACTTCCACCGTTGGGGTGAAAATCCGCAACTTGGCATTATGCATGGGATTGTCTGGCGGCAGCAAAAAAACCGTCTCAGAAACCCCAAACTTGTTGGCAATGGCGAGCATTTCATTACTGCTCAACCCTTCGGCATTTTCGACCACCGCCAACGGATTGCCGCCGCCCGCCTGAGCCGTGAAAACGTCGAGCATATGGTAGCGCCTGATCATCAGCGTCTGTTCCAAATCCTGTTCGTTGCGTTTGTTCGATGTTGTCTTGTCTGGCTGCGGAAGAACGCAAAGGCAAACGCCCTAGCACTGACAGGAAACAGCGGAGAAGAAAAGCTCAATCGTGTCAATTTATGTGAAATTCCACATTTGATCAGGCAGGCAATCGCCGCCAACTTCCCCAAGCCCCCCCTTTATTGCAAATCAACTGGACCGGCGCCTATTCTGCGGCTGTCTTGACGATGTCATCAAGCAGCTCGTTGACCTTTGCCAAGGCTTTATTCGACGCCTCCGATCCAGGCCATTGCAGCAGCCGGTAGCCGATATGGGTCTTGCCCGGTTCCGCCAAGGTTTCATAGAGATAGACCGTATAGGGGCAAAACACCATGTTTTTCGGATCAGCCTCCATCGCCCCGCGAGACAAAACCGCCGAGCAAAACGAAAGATACATTGCGCCTTTATAAATTTTTTTCGTGGCACCAATGTCTTTCCCGGTTCGCTCCAACATCCCTTTCAGGTCGCCGGTCGACTCGATTTTCAAACCTTTTTCGGTGATCGCATCTTCAAGATCGAACTTGGCGTCCTCAAAGCTCTTCTCAGCGGTATAGAACTTGAACGGCAAATCGGCCGCCCTGGCTTGCGTGACGAATACCAAAGCAATCGTTGCGGCAACCCCAAACAATGTCACGGCAAGCCACACCCGTTGAAAAAAACGCCGATTTGCGGGGAGTGTGTTTGTGAGGTGGGCATTTGTGAGATGTGCGTGGGTCATAACGGTCCTCCATGATCCTGCGCCTATTTTAAAACCCATTCGGCTGCCAGCGCAATCCTTGTTGAAGAGAAGAAAGGCAGGTTGATTTGATCTTCTAAGCGCATGCCATTCCCAATGGCATGCTCTTCCCACCCCCTTGCGCCAAGAGGAAACGCAAACAGGTCAGCGTTGCGGCGTCTCGTCGAACAATTCGGCAAGTTTATCGGTCATCGCCCCCGCCAGCTCCGAAACATCGGTAATGGTCACCGCGCGGCGGTAATAGCGAACCACGTCATGGCCGATGCCAATCGCCAACAGCTCCACCGGCGAACGGGTTTCGATCTCATGAATGACCTGGCGTAAATGATTCTCCAGATAGCTGCTGGAATTGACCGACAGGGTGGAATCGTCCACCGGAGCACCGTCGGAAATCATCATCAAAATCCGCCGCTGCTCAGGCCGCGCCAGCAACCGGCGATGGGCCCAGGCCAGCGCCTCACCGTCGATATTTTCCTTCAGCAGGCCTTCACGCATCATCAGCCCAAGATTGCGGCGGGCGCGGCGCCATGGCGTATCGGCGGACTTATAGATGATATGACGCAAATCATTGAGCCGCCCGGGAGCTGCCGGCTTGTTACGCTTGAGCCACATCTCACGGGAACGCCCCCCCTTCCAGGCACAGGTGGTAAACCCTAAAATCTCAACCTTGACACCGCAGCGCTCCAAGGTTCGCGCCAGAATATCCGCACAACAGGCGGCCACCATGATCGGGCGCCCCCGCATGGAACCGGAATTGTCAAGCAGCAGCGTCACCACGGTGTCGCGAAACGCCATCTCACGTTCCCGTTTGAATGAAAGCGGATATTGGGGATCGATGATGACGCGGGCCAACCGCGCCGTATCAAGCAACCCCTCGTCGAGATCGAAATCCCAAGCCCGGTTTTGCTGTGCCAGCAATTTCCGCTGCAACCGGTTGGCAAGCCGGGCCACCGCCCCTTGCAGCTCCTCCAATTGCCGGTCGAGAAATTTCCGCAACCGTGTCAGTTCTTGCGGATCGATCAGCTTTTCCGCCGCCACCACCTCATCAAATTCGCTGGTGAAAGTATGATAACCAAAGGCGGCGGGAACCTCGAGCACCGAAGTGTTGGCATGCCAAGGGCGGCCCTCTTGGGGCTCTTGATGGCCCTCGGTTTCAAGCTCGAAACTGTCGGTCTCAGCCGCTTCTTGCGGCTTTTCAGCCGCGGCCCCCTCGGCTTGATCCGCGTTTTTTTCGCTCTGCTCGGCTTCAGC
>WGBT01000411.1 GCA_015494185.1 Hyphomicrobiales bacterium
GGCTGCAAGAGAGAGTAAGATTCGGTCGTTGTCGATAATGGTTTTTGAGGGGAGCGTACGGTAACACCGTTGGGAACACGCAAAACGAGAATGCAAAGAACGGGAACACCGTAGAATAAGCGAAATATGTATTATCTCATTTTGTTCATGCCACTTGCCGGCGCCATCATCGCCGGATTTTTTGGGCGCATCATCGGGGCGCGGGGCAGCGAAATCATAACCACGACCTTGGTGGTTGCCGCTGCGGTGCTATCTTGGATTGCCTTTATCGAGGTCGGTTTCTTCGGTAAAGACGGCCGCTTTCTGATCATGACTTGGATCGAGTCCGGAAAGCTGCTTGTCAATTGGGGCATTCGTGTGGACACGCTGACAGCGGTGATGCTGGTCGTTGTCAACTCGGTCTCAGCACTGGTGCATATCTATTCCATGGGCTATATGCATGAGGATCCGCACCGCCCACGGTTCTTTGCCTATCTGTCGCTGTTCACCTTTGCGATGCTGGCGCTGGTCACCGCCGACAATTTCCTGCAAATGTTTTTCGGTTGGGAAGGCGTGGGCCTGGCCTCTTATCTTTTGATCGGTTTCTGGTATCAAAAACCGGAAGCCAATGCGGCCGCGATCAAAGCGTTCATCGTCAACCGGGTTGGTGACTTTGGCTTTGCATTGGGGATTTTTGCCGTTTTCGTGACCTTTGGAACGCTGGATTTCGATGCCGTTTTCAAGGCCGCTCCTGACAAGGTTGGCCAAAGCATGACCTTCTTGAGCTGGCAGTTCGATACGCTGACGGTGATCTGTCTGTTGCTGTTCATGGGGGCGATGGGCAAGTCGGCCCAACTGTTTCTACACACCTGGTTGCCCGATGCCATGGAAGGCCCAACCCCGGTTTCGGCGCTGATCCATGCGGCGACCATGGTGACCGCGGGGGTGTTCATGGTGGCTCGCCTTTCACCGTTGTTTGAATTGTCACAGACCGCGCTTTGGGTGGTCACGCTGGTTGGCGCTTCGACAGCATTTTTTGCCGCAACGGTTGGGCTTGTGCAAAACGACATCAAACGGGTGATCGCCTATTCGACCTGTTCGCAGCTGGGCTATATGTTTGCGGCCTGTGGTGTCGGCGCCTATTCGGTGGGGATTTTTCACCTGTTCACCCATGCCTTTTTCAAGGCTCTGCTGTTTCTGGGGGCCGGCTCGGTGATCCATGCGATGCATCACGAACAGGATTTGCGTAAAATGGGGGGGCTTGCGCCCCATATTCGCTGGACCTGGGTGATGATGCTGATCGGCACCCTGGCGCTGACCGGTTTCCCTTATATTACCGCAGGTTTTTACTCCAAAGATGCGGTGATCGAAGCGACTTGGGCGGCGCATACCGGTATTGGCCTTTATGCCTTTTATTTGCTGGTGATCGCAGCCTTTTTCACCTCCTTTTATTCCTGGCGGCTGATGTTTCTGGCGTTTCATGGTGAAAGCCGCGCCAAACCCGAAGTGCTCTCTCATGTTCACGAATCGCCAATGGTGATGTTGATCCCGCTCTTTGTGCTCGCCATTGGCGCGTTGGGCGCTGGGATCGCCTTCAAGGAATATTTCATTGGTCATGAATACAAGGCCTTTTGGGGGGAAGCCATCAAAATGCTGCCCGGCAACGATATTTTGGAAAAACTGCATCATGTGCCGGCCTGGGTGAAATGGTCTCCAACGGTGATGATGGTTGGCGGCTTTGCGCTTGCTTACCTGTTCTATCTGGTTTCACCGTCCATTCCGGGGACACTGGCGCGGGTCTTCAAGCCGATCTATCTGTTCTTGCTCAACAAGTGGTATTTCGATGAGCTTTATGACCGGATTTTTGTGCGGCCGGCGCTTTGGATTGGCCGGGCGCTATGGAAAGGGGGGGATGGCGCCGTGATTGACGGACTTGGCCCCAATGGCATTGCCAAACTGGTGCTGCTGGTCACCAACCGTGTCGCAGTGCGCATTCAAACGGGTATCGTTTCACAATATGCGTTTGTCATGCTGATCGGTCTGACCTTGCTGATAACCTGGTTGATGTTTTATGGCGGAGGTGTGAAATGACCGATTGGCCTATTCTTTCGGTAGTGACCTTTCTGCCAAGCTTTGGCGCTCTTCTGATCATGCTGATGGTGCGCGGCAACGGTGAGGCGGCCAACACCAGCGCCAAGATGGTCGCGCTGTGGACGACACTGTTCACCTTCGCCATCTCGCTTGGCATCTGGGCCTATTTCGATCCCAACACGGCCGACTTCCAGTTCGTCGAGAAAAAGACCTGGCTGTCCGGGGTCGTTGGTGAAGGCGCCAATGCCAAGGAACAGGCCTTGATCAGCTATCATATGGGTGTTGACGGCATTTCCATGCTGTTTGTGGTGCTGACCGCCTTTTTGATGCCGCTGACGATTTTGGCCTCCTGGCGCAGTATCACGGTGGGCGTGAAAGAATATATGATCGCCTTCCTGGTGCTGGAAACGCTGATGATCGGCGTCTTTTGTGCGCTTGACCTGGTGCTGTTCTACCTGTTCTTCGAAGGCGCTTTGATCCCGATGTTCATCATCATTGGGGTTTGGGGTGGCCCGCGGCGGGTCTATTCGGCCTTCAAATTCTTCCTCTATACGCTGCTGGGCTCGGTCTTGATGCTGTTGGCCATCATGGCGATCTATTGGGATGCGGGCACCACGGATATTCCCTATCTGCTTTACGAGCACAAATTTTCAGCAAATCTGCAGACCTGGCTATGGCTGGCGTTCTTTGCAAGTTTTGCGGTGAAAATGCCGATGTGGCCGGTGCACACCTGGCTGCCTGACGCCCATGTCGAGGCGCCGACCGCCGGTTCGGTGATTCTGGCGGGGATTTTGTTGAAAATGGGCGGCTATGGTTTCTTGCGGTTTTCACTGCCGATGTTTCCGTTGGCGTCGGAATATTTTGCGCCTTTGATCTTCGTGTTGTCGGTGGTGGCGATCATCTACACCTCGCTGGTGGCGTTGGCTCAGGAAGACATCAAGAAGTTGATCGCCTATTCTTCGGTCGCCCATATGGGCTTTGTGACCCTTGGGATTTTCACCTTCACGATCCAGGGGATTCAGGGCGGGATCTTTCAGATGCTCAGCCATGGCATCGTCTCGGCAGCGCTGTTTTTGTGTGTCGGGGTGATTTATGACCGTATGCATACCCGCGAGATTGCCGCCTATGGGGGGCTGGTCAACCGAATGCCGCTTTATGCATTCGCCTTCATGGTGTTCACCATGGCCAATGTGGGCTTGCCAGGCACCAGCGGGTTCATTGGTGAATTTCTGTCGCTGCTTGGCGCTTTTCGGGTCAATACCTGGGTGGCTTTCTTCGCCACCAGCGGTGTCATTTTGTCCGCTGCCTATGCGTTATGGCTCTATCGGCGGGTGATTTTTGGCCGGATCGAAAAACCCAATCTGAAAAACATTCTCGATTTGAATATGCGAGAGGTTGTGGTCTTGGCGCCGTTGGTCTTTTTGACCATTTTATTCGGTTTCTGGCCGGCGCCGCTGCTCGATTATATGGCCACCTCCGTGGCAGCTCTCGTCGAGAATTATGAACGTGCCTTAGCGGCGGCTCAGGGAGCCGGGGCTGTGGCATCCCGCTAGGTTTGCGGTGGACGCGGCGCGGATCGAGAACGCGGATTGGGAAAGAAAAGATTGCGAAAGAAAAAGAGTGGGGGCAGGTCAGAGGCTCAAAACCGGGCTACGCTCAAAAACCGCGCATGTGCTCGAAACGAAGCCTTAGCGCCGAAAAGAGCCTGATATCATGAAACCTGAGATATCATGAAAAAGGGATAGGCTCGAAGAGCCTGATTAGGAAGGAAAAGTCATGCCATCGCCGGATCTGGATATTTTGCAACAGCTGGGTGCTGCCATCGGTTACATGCCGGAGCTGCCTTTGGTCATTGGGGCCATGGTGTTGCTGATGATCGGCGTCTTTATGCGCTCCGAACAGAAAGCGGGCGAAGTTGTCAGCTGGCTTGCGATTTTGCTGCTTACAGGGAGTGCTTTGCTGCTGTTCACCCATCCTGACGGGGCGGTCACCTATCTGTTTGGTAAGGGGTTCGTGATTGATGATTTCACTCAATTCATGAAACTGTTGGTGATTATTGGCGCCGCCGTTGCTCTTTATATGTCGATCGACTTTTTCCGTGAGGCCAATCTGCTGAAATTCGAATATCCCGTGCTGGCGGTGTTGGCGACTGCGGGCATGATGATGATGATCTCCGCCAATGATCTCATTGCGCTTTATCTTGGTCTTGAGCTGCAATCACTTGCCCTTTACGTAATGGCGGCCTTTCGCCGGGATTCGGCACGCTCCAGTGAGGCGGGGCTGAAATATTTCGTGCTTGGCGCCTTGTCATCGGGCCTGTTGCTTTATGGCTGTTCGTTGATCTATGGCTTTACCGGTTCCACCAATTTTGCCGAGATTGCGGCGGTGGCTGCCAAAGGCGCACAAGTGGGGGTGGATCTTGAGACCACCGGTCATAATCTTGGCCTCATTTTCGGTCTGGTGATGTTGCTGGCGGGAGTGGCTTTCAAGGTTTCTGCGGTGCCGTTTCACATGTGGACACCAGATGTCTATGAAGGGGCGCCCACCCCGGTGACCGCGTTTTTTGCCGCCGCCCCGAAAATTGCAGCTATGGCGATGTTTTTGCGTGTCGTGCTTGGCGCCTTTCCCGCCATGCAATGGGAATGGCAACAAATTATCGTTGCGATTTCGGTGGGCTCGATGTTGCTGGGCGCTTTTGCGGCGCTTGGGCAAACCAATATCAAAAGGCTGATGGCCTATAGCTCCATCAGCCATATGGGCTTTGCGTTGGTTGGTTTGGCCGCAGGCACACCAGAAGGGGCGCGGGGCGTGATCATCTATCTGGCGATCTATCTGGTGATGAGCCTTGGCATCTTTGCCTGCATCTTGGCGATGCGGCGCAATGAAAACAATCTTGAAGATATTCAAGAGTTGGCCGGGCTGGCGCGCAATGACCCCACTTTGGCTTTTCTGTTGGCGATGTTGTTGTTTTCGCTGGCGGGCATTCCGCCCTTGGCTGGTTTTTTCGCCAAATTCTATGTCTTTATGGCCGCGATCAAGGCCGAGTTTTATATCTTGGCCATTATTGGCGTGCTTGCCAGTGTGGTCGGGGCTGTCTATTATTTGCGCCTTGTCAAGATCATGTATTTTGATGAACCGGTCGATGAATTTGCTCCCATGACCAGCAATTTGAAGGTCGTTCTTGGGGTGTCGGGTCTCTTTGTGCTGTTTTATGTGTTTTATCCGGCCCCCTTGGTGAACGCTGCGGAAGCCGCGGCGGGGGTGTTTTTTACCACCGCGGCGGGCTGATGGTCAGCTCCGAAAGCCACGGTTGGGACAATGATCGAGGGCGTAATGCTTGAAGACATTCGGCATTACCATTTCAAGCGGCTGGATTCCACCAATTTAGAGGCTTTTCGCCAAGCTGATGCTGGTTGCATCTCCCCCCTTTGGATCACGGCGGAAGAGCAAACGGCAGGGCGGGGGCGCAGTGGTCGGCGATGGGTTTCTGAACCGGGCAATCTGTTTGC
>WGBT01000412.1 GCA_015494185.1 Hyphomicrobiales bacterium
GCCCAAGGCTGTTCTCCCTCAAGCACCTTCCGATCGCCCAGGCCGCCTTTCTCCTTCTCAACTGTAAAGCCCCCTTTCCTGCTCTCTTGCCTATAACCAAGCCCCCTTGGCTTTACCTCGTTAATCGCCCAAATCCACGTTAAATCTTCAATGGGATACGTGGGATATAGAAAGCATCAAAACGATCAGTAAGTGACAAAGACCTTCGATTTCAGCGTTGCCGTGAGGGAGCGGGGCGATAGTCGGGCAGATATTCCACGCTTGGGATATTTTGCGTCGGCTGTGGATAAAGCGTCATCAGCTCCAAGACGCTGTTTGGCATATCGGTGCTGACGGGCAGCCCCATCTTTCGGGCCTCATCTTGAAAAATCGGGTAATCATGAGTCCAACGGCCTTCTGAAAGCATTTTCGCCACTTCTTTGGCTTTGCCGGGTTCCATTTTTCCTTCCAACAGGGTCGTCACCGTAGCTTCGATCTGTTTGATGGCCTTGCGGCCCATATCGGCCATCATCAGCGTTTCATCGTCGATATCCTTGACGTCCTTCTGCTCGGTGACCTTGATCAGGGATGCGGCTGGTTTGCTTCCAAGTTGCGGATCAACGGGGCCCAAAACCGAATAGTCGCACATCCGGATTTCATCCGCCGCCAAGGCAATGAGCGTGCCCCCCGACATCGCCAAATGCGGCACAAACACCGTCACCTTGCCCGGATGCGCCTTCACGGCTCGCGCGATCTGTGTGGCCGCCAGAACCAACCCGCCTGGAGTATGCAAAACAATATCAAGCGGCACCTCGTCATCGGTAAGTTTGATGGCCGTCAGCACCGCCTCAGAATCATGGATATCGATGTAGCGCATCAGCGGAAACCCCAGAAAACTCATGGTTTCCTGCCGATGCACGAGAAGAATGACACGGGAACCGCGTTCTTTCTCGATTTGGGCGATTTTCCGTTGGCGCATGTTCTCCAAGACTTTTTTCTGAAAATAAGGCTGAAAAGCCATCAAAATGAAGAACAGCCAAAAGAAATCCGAAAAATTCATAGCCACGGTCCTTTTCCTTCACGCCGGCCATCCGGCAAAAATCCATGAATTCCTTCATCGCGATAATAGGGCCTATAGGCATTCGGCTTCAGGCGCACAAAATCGATCAGGATCCAACCGGCAACAAAGCCGCCAATATGAGCCCACCAGGCAATCCCGCCATTAACCGCACTGACCCCTGTAAACAAATCCGTCAAGCCACCGATCAACTGCATCAAAAACCAAATCCCGATGAACACGGCAGCATAGACCTCAAAGAATAAAGGAATGAAAAAAATCGGAATGATGACCAACATGCGCGCCAACGGAAACAGCCGCAAATAGGCCCCCATGATTCCCGCAATGGCTCCTGAAGCGCCCAAGACTGGGATTGTCGAAGTTGCATTGACATAGGCATGGGCCAAACTGGCGCCAATCCCACACAGCATGTAATACACGAAAAATCGCATCCCCCCAAGGCGGTCTTCAATCGCGGGACCAAAGATAAATAGCGTCCACATATTGAACAAAAGGTGCAACAGGCTGCCATGCAAAAAGATATTGGTGACAACGGGCACGAAACTGCCCCCCTGTACGCCCAATTCTGGCGTCCATTGGGGGTGGAAAAACAAGGAGGGTACAAGACCATAGTTGCGCAAGAACAGCTCAAGCTCCGGCTTGGGCAAGCCCAATTGATACAAGAAGACGAGAACGTTAACCGCGATCAAAGACCAGGTTACAAAGGGAGCATATCTGTTTGAAACAGCTGTTGCATAGGGCAGCATCGAGAAATTCTTCCTAATCTAGGACTCAAAATAGACATTGGATTGGAGCTAAATACCAGCGGCATTTACCATTGAGTGCTGATGCTTTCCGTTTCCTTTGAAGTTCCTGCATAAATCGAACGGCATACGAATGAAGGTCTCAAGCCACGGGTATAATCTGTTGTCTGTCCCCTTCCCCCCTCCAAAACTTGCGTTTCAGGTTCGTTGTCTGAACCACCTTCAAC
>WGBT01000413.1 GCA_015494185.1 Hyphomicrobiales bacterium
AGAAGGTTGTAGCTATTGCTAATACCGGAATTTTTTCTATAAAAATATGAACTTGACCTGACAGGCAGTGTCTAGTGGCCTGATGAGCATGAGCATCTTTTGGGCTGCATCTATCCTTGGCATATCATGGTGCGGCACTGTCTGTGGGGTTGAGTGTCGACTTTTACATTTATCATCAACAGAAGTCAGGTTTTCCGTATCCCTTTGAAGGAGCAAAATAAATTGAAGGGGATACGAATGAAAGTCAGGGGTCGCTGGTATCACCCAAAGCCGTTCTTAACGAGATTGTCGATGGCCTGTAAATCACGCAACAAAGCTTCGAGCCGATCGAGTGGCACCATATTGGGCCCGTCCGAGGGAGCGTTATCTGGATCATGATGGGTTTCAATAAAGACAGCCCCCACTCCAACAGCAACGGCAGCCCGCGCCAGCACAGGCACAAACCGGCGCTCGCCTCCACTCGACGTCCCCTGCCCCCCAGGCTGCTGCACGCTATGGGTCGCATCAAACACCACCGGACACCCGGTTTCCGCCAACACCGGCAAGGCCCGCATATCGCTAACCAGCGTATTATAGCCAAAGCTAACACCACGCTCGGTGACAAGAATATTCGAATTGCCCGCAGCCAACACTTTGGCCACGACATTTTTCATATCCCAAGGGGCAAGAAACTGCCCCTTTTTGATCTTGATGACCCGGCCCGTTTTCGCTGCCGCAACCAACAAATCGGTCTGCCGGCACAAAAAGGCCGGGATTTGCAACACATCGACAACTTCGGCCACGATCTCACATTGCCCAACCTCATGAATATCGGTGAGCACCGGTAAACCGATAGTTTCACGCACCTCGGCAAAAATTGGTAAGGACTCCTCAAGCCCCACCCCCCGCTTGGCAGTGATGCTGGTGCGGTTGGCCTTATCGAAACTGGCCTTATAAACAATGTTGAGATTAAGCTTTTCGCCGATCTCTTTGAGCGCGGAAGCCATCATCATAGTGTGATCACGGCTTTCCATCTGACAGGGCCCGGCAAAAACCGTCAGCGGAAGGTCATTACCAACCGTATAATCTTTGATCTTAACATGAGGATTGGGGGCATTTGGAACGTGAGGCTGCATCGGGAGACATCTTTCCCTTGATTAAAACGGTCCTGCCATAGACAAACACCCAAGCCTTGCCAAGAAACGACGTGACAAGACTCGAAAAGCACGTATGAGAGCACAAAATAGAGACAACGATCGCTGAATCAAACTTGTTTTTAAGCACCTTCCCGCCCCCCCAATGGGAGCATATTTTAGGGCACACACTAGAGCACCCCCCGGAAAGTGAAAACCGGTTTTCAGATAATCAGATAAATTGTGCAACAAAACAAGAGCTTAGAGCAAACCCGTTTCTATATGATTGGATTTTGCTCTAGGCAGCAACCGCTGTACTTGTTTCGGTATCAGAATCGGCATTTTGTGGCGGGCCGGAATCCTGTCCCTTGGCACTTTCATCACGGTCAACCAGCTCGATCACAGCCATAGGGGCATTGTCACCATAACGGAACCCAGCCTTTAACACCCGCGTATAGCCACCATTACGGTCTTTATAGCGTGGTCCCAACACGTCAAACAGCTTTTTCACCTGTTTTTCATCACGCATTCGAGCCACTGCCAGACGCCGGGAATGCAAATCTCCCCGTTTCGCCAAGGTAATCAAACGATCAACCACACGGCGCAGCTCCTTAGCCTTTGGCAAAGTGGTGATAATCTGCTCGTGTTTGACCAGCGCCGCGGCCATATTGGCAAACATCGCCTTACGGTGACTAGAGGTGCGATTGAGCTTCCGCCCCTTTTTGCGATGACGCATTTCCTTCTCCTCTACCGGCGTTTTCCCGGCACCCCCGCCGGTTCTTTCCGGATCTAACTCTTGACAAATGCCCCGGAGGAACAACCTGCAACAGGCCTCCTATTAATAATGATCCTCGTAACGCTTTGCCAGTTCCTCAATATTGTCCGGTGGCCAATTGGGCACATCCATCCCAAGATGCAACCCCATCCCCGCCAGCACTTCTTTGATCTCATTCAGCGATTTCCGGCCGAAATTCGGTGTCCGTAACATTTCCTGTTCGGTTTTCAAGATCAGATCACCAATATAGACGATATTGTCGTTTTTCAAACAGTTGGCCGAACGCACCGACAATTCCAGCTCGTCGATTTTTTTCAACAAGGCAGCATTGAATTCAAGCTCAGGCTCTTTCTCTTCGACTTCTGGTTTGCTGGGCTCTTCAAAATTGATAAAGATGCTCAACTGATCCTGCAAAATCCGAGCCGCATAGGCAAGCGCATCCTCTGGGATCACCGAACCATCGGTTTCGATCTCCATGGTCAGCTTGTCATAATCGAGCACCTGCCCCTCGCGGGTATGCTCAACTTTATAAGAGACTTTTTTGACTGGGCTGTAGAGACTATCCACCGCAATCAGCCCAATTTGGGCATCATCCGGCTTGTTCTGTTCCGCGGGAACATAGCCCTTACCAGTATTGGCGGTAAATTCCATATGCACCGAGGCGCCTTCATCCAAGGTGCATATCACATGATCAGGATTTAAAATCTCAACCTCGGAGCTTGTTTCAATATCCCCGGCCGTGACAACCCCAGGCCCTGTTTTTTTCAGCATCATGCGCTTGGTGCCTTCAGAATGAACCCGCAGCGCAACCTCTTTGATATTCAGCACGATTTCCGTGACATCTTCCCGCACCCCGGGGATCGAAGAAAATTCATGCAGAACACCGTCGATATGAACCGTTGTAATCGCAGCACCTTGCAACGAGGAAAGCAAAATACGCCGCAAGGCATTGCCCAAGGTCAGACCGAAGCCACGTTCAAGCGGTTCAGCGACAATCGTCGCCTGACGGTCCGCGTCGCGACCGGGAGTGATTTCAAGCTTCGTCGGGCGAATAAGTTGTTGCCAGTTGTTTTGCAGCACCGGGTAACCTCTTGAAAAAATGCGCGGCAACCAATGGCCGCAACAAGCGTGATCTTCTTCCAGAAGAATTGACGACAGAACAGCCCTAGTTCATTTCAATCCTTGTCGCCGCTCAAAAAGAAATGTGAAAGAGAAATCCGATCACATCGACATCGGAACTCTCCTCTAAAATCTTGTTTTGTCACACAATTTATCCGACAATCGGTTCCCACTCGAAGAACTTGTGCGCTAGTGGCCTGCCCTTCGACTAAGGCATTGCCTACAAATCAAAACCTTATAATGTCAACCAAAATGGAGCTCAATAGCTCAACAGAAGGCACAATCAAAGAGCGCGCCCCTCAAATCCCGCCCCTCTAAACCCGGCGGCGTTTACGTGGACGCACCCCATTGTGCGGGATCGGCGTGACATCCCGTATGGAGGTAATCTGAAAGCCGACAGCCTGTAACGCACGCAAAGCGGATTCGCGTCCTGATCCAGGACCACGCACTTCCACTTCCAGTGTTTTCATCCCATGTTCCTGAGCCTTCCGCCCTGCATCTTCTGCCGCCACCTGCGCCGCATAGGGCGTGGACTTCCTTGATCCCTTGAACCCCATGGCCCCAGCAGAAGACCATGAAATGGTGTTCCCCTGGGCATCGGTAATGGTGATCATGGTATTATTGAAGCTTGCGCGAACATGGGCCACGCCTGAGGCAATATTTTTCCGCTCGCGCCGGCGCAACCGCCCTTTCTCTGCTGCCATCTGTATCTCAACTCCCCAAAAAACCGCAACAGTAATGCAGTTAAATCTTTATTTCTTTTTACCGGCAATTGGCTTTGCCGGCCCTTTCCGGGTCCGGGCATTGGTATGGGTTCGCTGCCCCCGCACCGGCAAACCACGACGATGGCGCAAACCACGATAACAGCCCAAATCCATCAAGCGTTTGATGTTCATCGCCACTTCACGGCGCAGATCCCCCTCAACCAGGTAATCCCGATCAATGGTTTCACGAATCCGAATGATCTCGGCATCACTCAGTTCGTTAACCCGGCGTTCCGGTGGAATACCAACTTTCTCGATGATTTCACGAGCAAATTTGGGGCCGATCCCATGAATATAGCGCAGTGCGATTTCGACCCGTTTATTGGTCGGGATATTGACCCCAGCTATTCGAGCCACGTTCTTCTCTCCAACGAATAATTATTGCACACTCCAAATATTCAGAGCTTTTTTACTTCGGATAGCCTTCAATCGAAAACCGCCTCCCTAAACTTGATCCATAAAAACCATGGACTACAACAGCTTAGGACCAGCAACACAAAAATCCCAGGGCCACTTGTGAACACTTTTCGGACTAATATCTAGTCTTAAGAGGCAAGGACCCAAGGATGGTGATTTTTTATAAAAGGAGCATTTAGAAAGCTATCATGTCTTGTATACTTAAATCTAAGTATACAAA
>WGBT01000414.1 GCA_015494185.1 Hyphomicrobiales bacterium
CGCGCAGCGGTTTTACCCTTGACAAAGTTTGGGAAAATGCCAGGGTCTCATCATGGAAAGTAAGGACGGACCTGACATTTCTGTGGGCGCAAATGCTGACTTTTACACAACTGTCCCACCATCCCCGCCTCTGCTTTTACAGTCATACTAGCCCCCGATCTTCGTTCGTATACTGTCCAATTAACCAAGGATCTTCAAGGAATATGAAAAGCATGGGCGGTCAATAAAAAATATCTCCGGTATTACAGCCCGCGGCGCGCCGCCCGCCAAATCCGCCACAAGTTACGCAAATGCGAATAAGGCAGCGGCCCTCTTTTCGGTCCCAAAGAAGGGAAATAGGCCGGAATCACGGCAACAGGAAGGAAACAAGTCCGCATCGGTATGGGCAGTTGTTCCCAAGCTTCTTTGACCGCCAGGCGCGCCTTGCCTATCGCGGCTTTTACTTCACTTTCAAATTGTTCTGAATGTCTCAATGGCGTCAGAATTTCCCCCCAATTGGAGCGCTGATCGTGATGCTGATACGCTTCGACAAGACAGCGAAAAAGCCCATATCCCCGCGCTGCCGCAGCACAAACCTGTTGTTGTTGCGATGATAAAGGGCCCTCCTCTGGGGGCCAAAATGACAATGTCAAAGTAAAGGTTTCGCCCTCCAGCTGTTGCGCCCAATCGATAAGTTCGTGTGCTTTCTCCTTGAAATCCGCCGCCAATGGCACAGAACGGGCCTCGATCATCGCAAGCAACGGTTCAAGCGAAAGCTCCCCCCCACGCAGCCGCTCACACAGAGCATCGGCAAGCACTTGCCCTGTACGGCCCGGTTGCGCAAAACGCATCAGTGTCTCACGCCACCACTGCAACCGGATTTCGGCAAGCATTGGCTCACGAGTCAATTGCAAAATGCGGTTGAGCTCCCCATGAAAGGCGCTGACCAGCCAATAAAGTTGCCGCTCCCGTGGTCCCATGAACAGACCGGTATAATACCGATCCGGCTCTCTTCTCTGGGCAAGGGTGACAATGTCTCGATGTAAACCGGCTTGAGCCATCAGCGCTGATCACGTCCCCCCTCAATATTCAAAGAACAGGGACAGATCACCCGTAACCTATAGGGCATGGGCGCCGGCCAGCATGGCAAAGGTGACAGGAATCGTCAAAATCAGGTTTTTACGGGCAAAATTACGCATTTTCCGGCGCGCAATCATTTTGGCCTCTTTGTCCCCAGGCACCCTGCCCAGCACCACTTTCAAATTGGGCCAGATGAAGAACCAGGTGAAAACCCACATAATGATACCGATCCAGATGCCAATTCCGAGCATGATACTCTTAGGCACCGCAAATCCTTCCCAAGCGCCAATTGTCATGGCATCCATGAACTGCCCGGTTTGCATGGCCAGAAGCAGACCAAAGACGAGCGTCACCGTGGAGGCATGCAGAAACCACGGAGCCACATTGGGGGCGATATATTTCAGCAAGACCGGGCGTTCTTCATCACTCATGGCATAATTCGCCGGCAACATGACGAAATTCACGAACCAGACCATGCCAATCCAGACAATGGCGCCCAGCACATGTAGCCACCTCGAAAGCATCGCTTGGACATCGGAATCCGCCAGGCCGCCCACCCCAAAGAAGGCGAAGAACAATATCACAGCCACCGCCACGCCAGCATAAAAACACTTCCATGGATCGGCCAAAAAATCTTGCAAAATCACCTCCCTCGATATCAATTTATTGTTCTGGTTTATTCTGTTCTGGAATACCAGGCAATGGTTGCTCTATTCCTGTTTACCACGCATTATGACTCAATCCTTCAAGGGATGCAAAAGCCTTAGTGTATTGATTTTCCCCAGTTAAAGAAGGCCGCCGCTCTTTAAGGGGTTGCCGCTGGGCGCGTCGAAGACGGCTTCCCAGCGCCATTGGCCGCTTCGGCCTGTTCTGCATCAGCTTCGGTTTCTGCAGCTGCCGTTTGAGCCGCTGCTTTCGCTGCGGCTTCCCGCTCGGCCTTTTGTTGAGCCTGCCGGGCGCGCATGGCTTTTTCGATCTTGCGCCATTTACGGACATTATTGTTATGCTCCCGCAAGGTTTCGGCAAAGACATGCCCGCCGGTCCCGTCAGCGACAAAATAGAGATCTTTGGTGGGCTTGGGATTGAGCACGGCAGCAATGGCGGCACGGCCGGGATTGGCAATCGGGGTCGGCGGCAACCCATCAATATGATAGGTATTATAGGCGGTCTTTTTGCGCAATTCACTGCGCCGGATTGGACGGCCCAGCTTACCTTTCCCGCCAACCAGACCATATATGATCGTTGGATCCGATTGCAGCCGCATTCCCTTGCGCAGCCGGTTGATGAACACCCCGGCGATGTGGGCGCGTTCTGCCGCCACACCGGTTTCTTTCTCAACAATTGAGGCCAGTATAACCGCTTCATAAGGGGTTTTGAGAGGCAAATCAGGCGCCCGGGTGGGCCACATTTGCGCCAGATAACGCTGTTGCGCCTCTTTCATACGCAGAAGGATGACATTGCGATCGGTATTTGAAGAATAAGCATAAGTATCAGGAAGTAAGGACCCCTCTGGCGGAATTTCGGTGATCTCTCCGGTCAAATTCTCCACGGCATTGAGCCGTTCGACGATCTGTTGCGAGGTCAACCCTTCTGGCAAGGTCACCGAATAAAGCAATGTCTTGCCACGGATGAGTTGATCCAGAACCTGGCGCATGGAAGCCCCGGCTTTTATTTCGAACTCCCCGGCTCTGAGCTTCTTTTGCGCCTTGTGATAAATGACCCCCGCGGTGAACAACCGGCGGTCTGAGATCACCCCGCTGTTTTCCAAATGGCTGGCAATCCGGTAAAGCCCATAACCTTTGGGAATGACAACCACTGTCGGGTGTTTCAAAGGACCCGGCTTTTCAAACTGGAATTTCAAGAAATAAAGCCCGGCCGTGACAGCCACCAAACCAATCACCACGATCGTCAAGACCGAATTGAAGACCATCAGCAGCGAACTGATTGATTTGCGCTGCCGTTTCGGCCGCGGTGGCTCCGGGGCCCGGGCGGGTTCCAACGCCTCGGCAGGACTGCGCGGAAGAATGGATATATCGCGTTCCGGCTTCGAATTGTCTTGTTTCATGCTCAACTTCAACTCGCCGCTGGGCGGCTTGCGAACTCCCCCTGACTTTGCTCTCTTGAGAGAAAGCCAATATCGGCGGGAAGTCAAGCCTTGAGCTTCTTGATAATGAGCGAGGCATTGGTACCTCCAAAGCCAAACGAGTTGCTCAACACCATGTTGATTTCCCGTGGCTTAGCTTTGTGCGGAACCAGGTCAATGGGCGTTTCAACAGAAGGATTGTCGAGATTGAGTGTCGGCGGTGCAATATTGTCACGCATCGCCAGAATTGAAAAAACCGCTTCCACCGCCCCCGCGGCCCCCAACAAATGACCGATTGCCGATTTGGTGGAAGACATTGCGACTTTGCCTGCGGCATCACCAAACAGCCTTTCGACCGCCTTCAACTCCAGCTCATCGCCCATTGGAGTCGAGGTGCCATGGGCATTGACATAATCAATTTCGGCTGGATCGATACCGGCGCGTTTGACTGCGGCCGCCATGCAGCGATAGGCCCCATCGCCATCAGGAGCCGGGGCGGTGATATGATAGGCGTCCCCCGAAAGCCCATACCCGATCACTTCACCATAGATTTTGGCCCCACGATTGCGGGCATGTTCCAGCTCTTCGAGGACGACAATGCCAGCCCCTTCGCCCATGATGAAACCGTCGCGGTCCTTGTCATAGGGACGTGAAGCCTGTTGCGGCCGGTCATTGAAACTGGTGGACAGCGCCTTGGCCTGACCAAATCCCGCAAGCGCAATACGGCAAATCGGCGATTCCGAGCCTCCTGCAATCATCACATCGGCATCACCGAAAGCAATCAGACGGGCCGCATCGCCAATCGCATGGGTACCCGTTGAACAAGCGGTGACCACCGCGTGATTGGGCCCCTTGAACTGATGTTCGATGGAGACATAACCTCCAGCAAGATTAATCAGACGGCCCGGAATGAAGAAAGGGGACACCCGGCGGGGTCCTTTTTCCTTGAGGAGCAGCGAGGTTTCGGCAATCCCGATCAGACCGCCAATCCCTGAGCCGATCAATACCCCTGAGCGGCATTGCTGTTCATAGGTTTCGGCTTTATAGCCAGCATCATCGAGCGCCTGGCGTGCCGCGGCGACAGCATAGAGAATGAACGGGTCGACCTTGCGCTGGGTCTTTTTCTCCATCCAATCATCTGGATTGAAGGTCCCG
>WGBT01000415.1 GCA_015494185.1 Hyphomicrobiales bacterium
ACTTATCGAATTGTATGAGAGACGTGTTTTTCACTCCTCTTTTGTTCGAGACGCTGACGGCTGTTGAAGTTGCACCTGTTCGTCTGTCAGGGGCGCAATGCAAGTCTCACCAATACAAGTCTCACAATGGCAACCATGGACTTGATGACAACAAGAAACGACGTTTCTGGATATGATCCACCTCAAAAAACCTCATCTGATGAAGAATGACTTGATGAACAAAGTAAAAAGACGCGTTGCATATGCAATACGCATAACCCAAACAGCGGCCATTATGGCATTTTCTATGATAGCTCTATCCGTCTCTGAGGCAAATACTGCAGCAGCCAAACCCAATGTTGCCCATTTCACCTTGGACAACGGCCTTGAAGTGGTGGTTATTCCAGACCACCGGGCGCCGGTGGTGACACACATGGTCTGGTATCGGGTTGGGGCGGCTGATGAGAAACCGGGAAAGTCCGGCATTGCTCATTTTCTCGAACATTTGATGTTCAAAGGCACCAATAAGATCGGTCCTGGGGAATTTTCCAAGATCATCGCCCGCAATGGCGGGCAGGACAATGCTTTCACCAACCAAGACGTCACCGCCTATTTCCAGCGCGTCGCCAAAGACCGTCTGCCGCTGGTGATGGAGATGGAAGCCGACCGGATGGCGAACCTGAAACTGGCGGAAAAAGATGTTCTCACCGAACGTGATGTAATCTTGGAAGAACGGCGTTCACGGGTTGACAACGATCCCTCGAGCATTTTGCAGGAGCAAATGCTGGCCACGCTTTATCTGAATCATCCTTATGGCATTCCAACCATCGGCTGGGCCCATGAGATCAAGAATTTGTCGCGGGCTGACGCCTTGGAACATTACAAACGCTATTATGGTCCCAATAACGCCATTTTGGTCGTCGCGGGCGACATCACCCCTGAAGAAGTCCGCAAACTCGCTGAAAAGACCTATGGCAAGGTCAAGCGCGTCCCGGAACTCAAAACCCGCCAACGCCCCCAAGAACCCGAACCGCATGCGGCCCGCAGGATTGTTCTCAAGGACCCGCGTGCAGCCCAACCGACGATGCAACGCTACTATCTGGCGCCCAGCTATACGTCGGCTCAACCTGGCGAAGCCGAAGCCTTGGACTTGCTGATGCGGGTGCTCGCCGCTTCGACAACCAGCCGTATCTATAAAGAGGTGGTCGTCAACAAGAAAAAGGCCAGCTCTGCGGGGGGCTGGTATTCCGGCACCGCACTTGATAATGGCCGGTTGGCCGTCTATGCGGTCAGCAGTGGCGGGGAAGCCGAAATCGCAGCGGCCGAACAGGCCATCGATGAGGTGATCGAAGATTTGAAGACCCACGGCATTACCCAAAAAGAGCTCGACCGGGCAAGAGAGGCTGCCATTGCCAATCGGATTTACGCCGAAGACAGCCAGTCAGCACTTGCGCGCCGTTATGGTTGGGCACTCACCACCGGGCAAACCATCAAGGATGTCGAAGAATGGCCCGAGCGGCTCGCCAAAGTCACCACCGAGGATATTGTGAAAGTCGCCCGGAAATATCTGGTCAAAAAACGTTCCGTCACGGGCATTTTGCTTCCGGAAAAGCAAATTCGGGAAGCCTCCGTTGCACGGTGACGAGACGATATAAGGGCGTAGCATACGGCAGGGGGCTGCAAAGCAGGGGTAAGGAACCCATAATCCTGAATTGCCACCGTCGTGATCCTCCCCCTTTCCCTTGACCGATTGGCAATGAACGATTAGCGCGATGAGATTGAAAATGACAGACCTGAAGAAGAAAGCATGGGTGAGCTTGAGTGCCGTCATTCTCACAGCTGCTGCCATTGCCGGAATAGCCATGATGACCGCCTCCCCTTCTGGAAAATCGACCGCCGAAAGTTCCGCCTCCTCCAGCTCCAATGCGA
This sequence comes from Hyphomicrobiales bacterium, assembly GCA_015494185.1. Classification (GTDB taxonomy): domain Bacteria; phylum Pseudomonadota; class Alphaproteobacteria; order Rhizobiales; family S144-35; genus S144-35. The sequence goes on from WGBT01000415.1 coordinate 1,909, forward strand.
TGACAAAACAACAAGTAAGACAAAATCCAGTGCAAACCACAATGCCAATCGCTCAAAAAACCGAAGCCCCGGGGGCTGAACCAAGATCGGCTTCCATGAATATTCAGGAAGTAACAAGCCCTGGCGGAATCAAGGCTTGGCTGGTGGAAAGTCACAATGTGCCGCTGATTTCCATGCGCTTTGCCTTCACCGGCGGTTCGTCTCAAGACCCAACCGAGAAGCCCGGCGTTTCCTATTTCCTCTCCGGCATGCTCGATGAAGGGGCCGGTGATTTGACCTCCATGCAGTTTCAGGAACGTCTCGAAGAACTCGCGGTTCGAATGAATTTTGAAACCAGCCGTGATCATTTTCTCGGCAGTTTTCAAACCTTGACGAAAAATAAAGACGAAGCCTTTGCCTTATTGAAATTGGCACTGAGCGAACCGCGCTTTGATGCTGACGCTATGGAACGGATTCGTTCGCAAATCCTCACCGGCATGAAATTCGATGCCCAAGACCCGGAAAAAGTCGCCGGCAAAGAATGGTTCAAGGTCGCTTTCAAGGGCCATCCTTATGCCATCCCCACCAAAGGAACCGAAGCCGCATTGAAAACGATAACGGCGGATGATCTACGCAGCTATAAAAATCGCGTGCTAGCCCAAGACAATCTCACCATTTCCGTGGTTGGTGATATTGATGCTGCAACACTTGGCCCCCTGCTTGACAAAATCTTTGGCGCGTTACCCCAAAAGTCTGATCTCGTTGACATTGAAGACGCTCCGCCTCCCTTCGGCCCGGTTGAAAAACATGTTGCGATGAAGGTGCCGCAATCGGTTATACAATTTGGTCATGCAGGCATTGCGCGAAAAGACAAAGATTTCATAGCCGCCTATATTTTGAATTATATCATTGGCGGCGGCGGTTTTTCCTCACGGTTGATGGAAGAAGTCCGGGAAAAACGCGGGCTGGCCTATTCGGTCTATAGTTACCTCTCCCCTTATCGTCATGGTTCTGTCTATCTTGGCGGTGTGGCAACCAAAAATGCGGCGGTCAAAGAGGTGATCAATGTCATTCGTTCGGTCTTGACCCGCATTGCTCAAGAGGGGCCAACGGCAAAAGAGCTGGCTTATGCCAAACAATATCTCACCGGATCCTATGCGCTGCGTTTTGATACCAGTGCGAAAATCGCTTCACAACTGCTCTGGATACAAATCGAGGATCTCGGCCGCGATTACATCACCAACCGTAACAAAATGATTGAAGCTGTCTTGCTTGATGACATCAAGCGCGTCGCCAAACGCATTTTGAAACCCGACCAATTGATCATCACCATTGTCGGCAACCCCAAAGAACCACCTGCTTGAGGCGGGAAATCGTAAGATGTGCTCCGCAAAATGCTGTGAAAAGCAAGCAGATATAGGGGTGACCGCAAAACATCCCATGAAAGAGGACAACGGCCCAGCTCTTTTGAGCTGGTGAGCGCACAAATACCGGAAGTCTCTTGCTGTATAGAGCAAGATTGACAATCTTCCCATCAATTTTCTTGCCGAAAAGTACGGGCCGGGAGCAAAACAGCCATGGCTTTTTACTTTACAAAATATACAGATATCCATAAATTTTTTCTGCTGATCCTTATTGTAGTGTCATTACCGCTTTTATTGGAAAGTCCAGAAACTATTGCAGCCGATTGCAGCAATGCTCCAACGACAATCGAGCAGAACGATTGTGCTGCAGAGAAATTCAGACAGGTTGATCGCAGACTCAACAGGGTCTACAAGAGGGTGCTGGCGAAAATAGCCACAGAGGATACACGCCCCCCCTTTGGCCGCAAGGCATGGAAAAGAGCCCTGATAAAAGCCCAGAAGGCATGGATCGCCTTTCGGGATGCCGATTGCCGGAAACTGGTGGAGATGGAATGGCAGGGAGGAACCGGCACGACAGGAGCCATCTATGCCTGCATGACCGACAAGACCCTAACCAGAATCCGGGAACTGAAGGAAAGATATCTGAATTATTAGCCTGGCCGGAAAACAAGAACCCAAGCAGGATTGGTTGCGCCCCCAAAAGCCGCCTTGCCGCCGAAAAAGATTTATCTGTGCGACTTGAAATCGTTTGATTCCAAGCCATTTGCAGCATGATGAGAAGACAGCAAACATCTAAAAACACAATCACAGAAAATGGGAACCCATTTTCAGATGATTTGTTCGACAAAACCAGTTTCTAGAGCAAACCTCAAACCACCTGGTTCTTGGTATTATTATACCGGCGGTATTTATCATTGACAGCTAACAATCTTCGGATTCTTTTGGAGATTTTTACATAAATTGAACGATATACCAGCCAAGGTTAGGCTGGTATTTATTATACCTTCAATCGAATAACG
>WGBT01000416.1 GCA_015494185.1 Hyphomicrobiales bacterium
AATTAATCTTTGAGCATTGGGAAAGAAGATCAGAAGCAGTAGAAACTTTATTTCTGGGTCAATTTCAATTCAATACGGCGATTTTTGGCACGGGCTTCTTCCGTGTCGCTTGGATCGATCGGGTGAAATTCACCAAAACCGGCCGCAACCAGACGTTCGGGCTTGATCCCGCGGCTGATCAGATAGCGCACGACAGAAATCGCCCGCGCCGCCGACAGCTCCCAGTTCGAAGGAAAGAGCGGCGAATTGATCGGCCGGTCATCGGTGTGTCCATCAACGCGCAGCACCCAATCCACGTCCGGTGGAATTTCGTTGGAAAGTTCCTTCAAGGCATCGGCCAGCTTGTCAAGCTCAGGCATGCCCTCAGGTGAAATTTCCGCCGAACCGGAAGAGAACAACACTTCCGTTGCAAAGACGAAACGGTCCCCAACAACGCGCACATCGGAACGTTTACGCAAAATCTTCAGCAATTTGCCAAAAAAGTCGGAGCGATATTGCGCCAGTTCCTGCACCTTCTTGGCCAGCGCGATATTCAGCCGTTCCCCAAGCCTGGCAATGGTTTTCTGCGCCTCCTTGTCACGCGCCTCAGAAGCTTCCAACGCCGCTTCAAGGGCAGCGAGCTGACGGCGCAACTCTGCCAGTTGCTGGTTTAAAATGGCCACCTGAGAGCGGGCTTCGGCCGACAATTTTTTCTCGGTCTCAAGTTCTGCGGTCAGCGCAGCCACCCGTTCGTCAGCGGTTTTGCCGCTGCTTCCCGCCGCCTCCAACAAGCCTTGCAGACGATTTTGCTCATCTTGTGCAGCGGCCAAGGTGGCATTGAGGGTCTCAACAGTCTCTTCCAACGCCTTTTTCTTCGACCGCTCAAGGGCCAACAACTCGGTCAGGGAAGCAATTTGCCGGTTCAAGGACGTCAGCGCGTTATCTTTACTGTTGCTTTCCTGGGTGATGTAATATTGTGTCACCATGAACATCGACAACAGAAAGGTCACCACCAGCAAAAGCGTTGCCATGGCATCGACGAAACCAGGCCAATAATCTGCGCCGGAATTATTTTTTCGCCCACGGCGGGATAAAGCCATGAATCAGCACTCAGCCTTCATCAATCTTCCAGTTGATCGAGGAGTTTGCGCAACAATAGAGCAACTTCGGCCTGTTGCGCCGCCTGTGCATCCGCCCATTCGCGAATGGTCTCCTGTTCGGCCCGCACATGTCTGACCAGCGCATCGATCCCTCTGGCGAGCTCTGTCACCGTCTCACGCGCTGTTTCCGACGTGCCCGAAGAAGTCATTTGCGCCCCCAATTTCGACATGTTGTGACGCACATCCGACAAGGCGGCACGGACATTGTCCGCCCCCTCTAGACCATCCACCGTATGCAGTTGCGTGATGCTCGACAACCAGTCTTCCAGCTCGTTATAGAAACGGTTTTGCGCCTGGGTCGCTTGCAGATCGAGAAAGCCAAGCACCAGTGATCCCGCCAGACCAAACAGTGAACTGGAAAAAGCCGTCCCCATCCCCCCCAAAGGCGCCTGCAACCCAGCCTTGAGCTCCTCGAACACCAACAGCGTGTCTCCCGAGCCGGTGTTCAAAGAGGCAATCGTCTTGCCAACGGCATTGATGGTTTCCAACAACCCCCAGAACGTGCCCAGCAGACCAAGAAAGATCAACAGGCCCACCAGATAGCGCGAGGTATCATGAGCCTCATCAAGCCGGGTCGCAATGGAATCGAGAATACTGCGCATCGACAAGGTCGATAAGGCCACCTGACCACGCCGGTCACGCAACATGGTGGCCATCGGCGCCAACAACACCGGCGGCTTGCCAAGTTCAAGCCCTGGTTCTGCCACCCGGAAGTTATTGACCCAGCGAATTTCGGGATAAAGCCGCAGAATTTGCCGAAACCCATAGAGGATGCCAATCACCAGAACCAAAACAATCAGGCCATTGAGCCCCGGATTGGCCATGAAGGCGCGGCGCACCTGCTCCTGCAAAACCAGCACGATGAAACCGGCCAAGGTGAGAAAAAGCAACATCCGCAGCAAAAATACATGCGGCCGGGTCAATTTAATCTGATAGCCGGGTTCAGCCATATCCTCGGGCCACCCCTCCCCTTGCTCTCCATGACAGACATAATTCTGTTTGCCCGTTTCATTCTGTTTACCCGCTTCTGGCCACAGGCCCAACGGCCCAGTCAGAAACTTGCATTGTCACAGCCTAAAGGAATAATATGGCAAGAAAAACCAAAATTTTAATCCCGCCGCACTTATCATTGACCACTTAAGCTTTCCGTATCCCTTTGAAGGTTCTTCGTAAATGGAACAGTAGACGAATGAAGTCCAAGAGGCGCTGGTATAACCCGAGCAAAAGCAAGTGCCTCCTCCAGCTTTCAGCCCCCAGCCCCCCAAAGGCCCAAGATATTTTCAGCGAAGGGGGGATCGGCAAAATTCTATTGCGCCGCACGGGCCGTTTTCCGTGACTTGGTCGAGGCTATCGGCTGCAAGGTCACCAACAATGGATAATAGCGAAACTCGTGGGTCGCCTCGTTGGAGGCCGCATTAACCAACGCGATCGTCAAGACGCCAAGGGCACCAGCCCCGCTCGCACCAGCCATTCGATCCCTTTTGGTTTTATTATACACTGTCGCCACAGCGGTGTTCGGCTTGTACCCCGCCTTACTGCATTTGGCGGAAATGGGAGGCGATTGCCTCCGGTAAATCGGCACCCGCAGTTTTGCTGGTGTTGTCACCCGCGCCGAATAGGTCCCGGTTCTGATTTGGCAATCAGCCCCCGCGATTTCTTTGCCACGGCCATTGAAGTTATTTTCATCGGCCTCGTAAGTGCGGATCTCGAGAAGCTGTTCCCCGGCATAATCGGGAACCTTTTCCCCTTTGGCCCGCCGCAAGGCATAGACATCAATCCCGCGCGCGCCCGTCAATGGCTTGATTTCTGAAATGGAAGTAACCGGCAATGCCTTCGCTGCACAGCCAGCAAGCATGAACATCAAGACAAAAGAAAGAATTAAACGCAC
>WGBT01000417.1 GCA_015494185.1 Hyphomicrobiales bacterium
ATATAGGGATTATTCGACGCAAAGCTCTGCCCATGCCCCCATAACCAGCGGCAATTCTGGGACAGCAGAGGTGCAAACTTTTAGACTGTAGGTGGAGCATTGGGATTTGTTCGCACTTGCCAACAATGGATTTGGGGTTGCAAGCTCAAAGTTGAGGGCACCTATCGCCCCCCTGAAAGGGGGGCTTTAAAATAACGCTCATTCAAGGTTTTTGCAGCCTCTGGCTGGTAAAAAGGGACAGCAAATCATTGCCTTGCTTTCGGAGCAAAACCAATCTAGTAGGCCGCCGCTGAAAGCCCAACCCCGTCGCGGCGATAGATATCGCGGCGGAAGTTTACGGTGCCATCAGGCGTCACCCAGGCCGTGACATAGACAAAATGCACCCCGGCGCGTTTCTTGAGTTTGACATCAACCCGCGCGCCATTGCGCTTCATTTCCGCAACCCGGCTGCGCGGCCAATCGCCGTTTTCTTCCAACAGCCAGCTGACGACCTGCTGAATGTTCTGGATGCGAACACAACCTGAGCTATAGGCCCGATAGTTGCGTCCAAACAAACTCTGAGTTGGGGTATCGTGCATGAAAACGGCGTGTTTGTTGTGAAAATTGATTTTCACAAAGCCCATCGAATTTTCGTCCCATGGCTCTTGGCGGAAGCGAAGCTTATAGACATCGGGTGAGAACCAATCAATCTGGCTTGATGGGATCTCGCGTCCTGCGGAGTCCAAGGCAGACATCCGGTAAAGTTTCAGAAAATCCTTGCCGCGGCGGGCATATTCCCGGGCTTTGGGGACCAGGTCCTTGCGAACGATTGAACGGGGAACATTCCAGTAGGGATTGAAGTTGATCTCGTGAATGCGGCTGTGAAGAATGGGAGATTGCCGGTCAATTTTACCAACGACTGCCGAATGCCGGGAAACCACCTGACCATCTTTGACGGTTTCAACCTGAGCAGCCGGAATGTTCACCAGAACATATTTGTCTTCCACCACACGGGAATAGTTGACCATGCGCGACAGGTTGATGCGCAATTGCCGCAACCGGGCCGCTGCCGGGACGTTGAGGGCGAGGACGGTATTCTTGTCGACGAAACCGGTGGGAGTGAGACCATGACGGCGTTGAAACCGCTTGACGGCTTCACGAACATAGGAATCGTAAACATGGCGGAAACCGGCATTTTGTTTCAGATCGCCAGAGGCGAGCAAACGGCGCCGCAATTGGGCGACCAGAGGGCTGCTCATCCCTGGGGATAATTTCGTGTGACGGGGCAGTGTCGGCCAGCCGCCATTGGCGACGATGCGAGAATAACGCTTGATTGCAGCTTTCATGGGGCCGATATTTTCCGCCGAAACCGTGGGGAAACCAAGTGGCGGATTGAGTTCCCATTGCCGGGCCGCCGAACGGTCGTAATGTTGCTCCCAGGAAGTGGCGCTATCGGTGTTAAAGCCCATCCAGTCATCATCTTCATAAGCCATTCCCGCTGTGGGAAGCAGCGCTGCGACAATGAAAACACTGGCAAGAAGTCGAAAAAAGACGCGATTAAAAGCTGAAAAGCGCAACATGATCTGATCCAAGATCTTTCAAGCTCGTTTTTAGGTTTCAACGCAGGTTAACCAAAGTTTGGGCCCTCAACATGCCACTTAAGAGGCCTGATGATTTTGGGGCCAATCGCTCTTGGAACGATTGGCGGTGCGCAAAATTGTGACAGCGGTATCATGCCGGTTAACCAAGTTCCACAGCACCGTACCATAGACTGATATCGTTAACAAATTCTGCTGCGCCATTTGGCCGTCAATAATGATCACAAAATTGTCAGGAGGCAGATGAAGGCCCAGATAGGGGAGCGTATCACCATAAATTGCCGTGGGCCGGGAGGTGACAGGGCGGTGCTGTTCGTCTGTGGTAAAGGGGGGGGTTAGGCGGCTGCAGTGCTTTGCTGTTGTGGTTTAGTTTGTTGCTGTGGGAAGGGTTGCCCCGCATAAAAGGCCAAAATCGCTTCGGTCATGTTTTCGAGCGAGAACCGCTTTTGGACATGGGCCTGTAATGATTTGGCGCGCTCCAGAAAAGGTTGGGGCTGGGTGAGAAAGGCCTTCATTTGCTTCGCGAGGGCTGTGACATCATCTGGGGGCACCAATGGCATGCCGGTATCGCCAATAATTTCAGGAATGCCGCCAACTTTTGTCAGAATCATCGGCACCCGTGCAGCGGCGGCTTCAAGCACCACGTAAGGGAGGGATTCGGCGCGCGAAGGCAACACCAGACATTGCCCTTGGGCAAAAGCCTGGCGCGCGGGACGGGGGCCGGTAAAGGTTACGCTCTCGCCGAGTTTATAGCGCTTGGCGTCGCGGCGAAATCGTTTTTCATCGGGCCCGCCGCCGACGATGATTGTGCGTATTGGCGCCTTACTTGTGGTTTGCGAATTGAGCTGAGCCAGTGCTTTCAACAGCACATCCACCCCTTTCAAACGGCGTAATTCTCCAACAAACACAAAATCGACGGCCCTGTCATCCAGCCGATAGTCATAGAATTCTGAAGGGGCCAGTCCATTGTGAATGACCCGTGCTGGACAACGGGGTTTACCCACCTTGTTGATATAAGTTTCCTTGGAATAGGCGCTTTCAAAAATCAGCCCATCGGTATAGCCTGCCAGTTGCCGTTCAAGACCAAGATAAATGCGTCCCTTCACCGAAAGCGGGCTGAAATGCAAACTGCCGCCATGGGGGGTGTAGAAAACTTTGATTTTTTTCTGCCAGCGTTTGATGGTGTTGGTCGCAAGTCGTGCATAGGCCCCGCCTTTGGCGCCATGGCCGTGAACGATGTCGGGTTTCAGCCGGGCAATATGCGGTTGAATGGTAAGATAAGCGGTCAAATCGCGCCATCCGAGCTGCCTGTTCATGGGAAAGCGTTTAATGCCAAGGGTGCAGTGCTCGGCCAGATGGACAAGCGCGCGCTCAGCCTGGGCATTGCCGGGCGTGGCATCACAAATGATCCCGATATCGTGGCCCCGGGCGGCCTGGGCCTTGGCCAGATCGCAGACATGACGAAACAGTCCGCCCACCGGAGCCCGAAAGACATGGAGTATCCGCAATTTTCCGCTCACTGTTTTATGGGGCTTTAATGGTTTGCTTTTCTTTTAGGTCAGGCCGGATTGTTCTCGCAAGGTGAAAGTTGACGCTGGGGCCGTTGTTGATCGTCAAAACCAGCGTTCTTCGATTTTTACAATATCCCCCGGCATGACTGGGCTGTGTGTCCCAACCTTTGCGGTCACCGACCGGCCGTTGATGGTACGGGTGATGATGGCACGGGTTTGATTGGCCCGTGGTCCATAGCCGCCAGCCATGGCCACCGCGGATTCAACTGTCAGCCCATGAACATAAGGATATTTGCCCCCTGCCTGAACCTCACCGAGGATGAAAAACGGACGGTATTCCTTCACCTCAACAGTGACTTTCGGATCTTTGACATAGTCCTTGGCCAGGCGTTGGGCGATGATGCGGGCCAGTGACCGGGTGGTGCGGCCGCGGGCGCGGACATTGCCGATCAGTGGCACCATGATCATGCCGCTGCCGCTGACCGTGTAGGTTCCGGTCAGTTCTGCCTGCTCAAATACGGTCACCCGGAGCCGGTCCCCGGTATCGAGCACATAAGGGGCATGCCCAAGATAGGTTTCATGAACCGAAATCATTTCCGGCAGCTTGCGGCGGGCCGAAATGCGTTGCAAAAGGCCGCGTCTTTCCGGTTCATTCACAAGAGATCCGGAAGTCGGCTGAGAATAAAATTCCCGGCGGAATTCTTCCAGGATTTCAGGCGGAAGTTCCTGGGAATCGAGATGACGCGGGGGCTCTTCGTAAATCACCTTTCCAGCGACATGAGAATTCTTGGATCCCGCGCCATATTGGGATTGGGGCGCGTGATCTTTTGCGGCATTTGCAGGTGGAAGCTCGGCGGCGGCATATTGGCTGCGCCCCCCATGGGACCCGTGAGAACACCCCGCCAAAACCAGTGTGGCTGTGGCTGCGATCAGAATAGTTTTGACAGACATGACAGAACTCAACCTTCACAGAAATAAAGCTTTATTGGCGTAACTTTGCGGCATTTCCGTTCGCGGTGGCCGGAGGACGCAAAACAAAAGATCAGCCGGCCTTCAACACTGCTATTGTTAGAGCGTTAAGGTTAATAAAGGTTGAGCCCAAGGCCGTTTTTCATGGATTGAGGAAAATCAGGTGAGACGGGACTAAGAGCCGGGCGCGTAAGCTGGAGAAACGTTACCGTTCTTATTGAATTATGAACACCTTAATACGAGCTTTTCTCTTTCCCCCGGTTTTTCTTTTATGGGGGAGGCATGTTTTTTGCGGTCTGATCTTGTTGCAAGCCTTCATCTTGGCGGGGTGGGTTTTGCAAACGTTTTTGCACCAGATCGATGGCGCTTTTGAGTTCATAAATCTGATCGGTAAAGGCTGTGGGCACCCGCATTTTATTGACGCCCTCTGCGATTTGTTGCAGCCGTTTTTTGTGATCCGCCAGATTGGCTTGGGCGGTGTCTTGCGAAATATCAAGCTCGAGCTCTTTGAGATAGCGATACCAGCGTAAAATCCGCCGCCGGACGCCAAAACGGTAAGCCAGCGGGGCGAATTTAAACAACGGGATCAACAGGGTTGCCAGAGGCAGCAACATGATGATCAACCGCTCAAGCCAGGACGCCACCCAAAACGGCAGATAGGTTTTTAAGAAAGTATCTCCTTTTTCGTAAAAACGGACGGCTTCGGCGGACATCTCAAATTCCGGATCATAGGGCTGGGGGAATTGCCCCGGCTTTTGAAACAGGCCCGCCCCGCCATGGGTCTGCTTGGCGGCCTTGACAAGTAATGAGACCAAAGCCGGGTGGAAATCCGCCCGCGCGATCAAACCAGCACCTGCGGCCAGCAATGTGACATCCCGGTTGGGGATGTTGCGCGCCAGATCGACCGTTCCTTCAGGCAAGGTGACAGGGGTCAAAAAC
>WGBT01000418.1 GCA_015494185.1 Hyphomicrobiales bacterium
TCACAATCGAGATCCCTGAAAGGAGCGAAGTTCGTCGCAAAATCATGCTGGATTTACCTGGGCTTGTTGAGCGCGTCAAAGCTTATGATCCAAACGCCGATGAAAACCTGCTGGAAAAAGCCTATGCTTATGCCGAGCGAGCCCATGCCCGGCAAAAACGCGCTTCAGGCGAGCCCTATTTTTCACACCCCAAAGCCGTTGCCGAAATCCTGATGGATCTGAAACTCGACGATGCCACCATCGCAACGGCATTGCTTCACGACACCATTGAAGACACCCGCACCACGCGCATTGAGATAGAGAGTCTGTTTGGCCATGAAGTTGGTCTCTTGGTCGATGGTGTCACCAAGATCAAGCAACTCGATCTGGTAACCAAGAAGGCCGAGCAGGCAGAGAATTTCCGCAAACTTCTCATCGCGATTGCAAGCGATGTCCGTGTGCTTTTGGTCAAGCTTGCCGACCGGCTGCACAATATGCGGACGCTGGAATATGTCAAACGCGAAAAACAACTGCGCATTGCCCAAGAAACCATGGACATCTATGCGCCTTTGGCGGGGCGCATGGGCATGCAATGGCTCAGGGAAGAGCTTGAACAGTTGTCGTTTCGCTGGCTTCATCCTCAAGCCTATCAGACGGTGGTCGAAAAGCTGCGGGAACTGCGCCAGATCAACCAGCCTTTCATTGATCAGATCGAACGCGAACTTTCGGCCAAGTTGGAGGAAAAAGGCATCGAGGCGGAAGTCTCGGGGCGGGAAAAGCAGCCCTATTCGATTTGGCGCAAGATGGAGCACAAGCAGATCAGCTTTGAGCAATTATCCGATATCTATGGCTTTCGGATTATCACCAAGAATGTCGAAGACTGTTACCGCGTGCTGGGGATTATTCACACCACCTGGAAAACCGTGCCTGGGAAATTCAAAGATTATATTTCGATTCCCAAACAAAATGACTATCAGTCGATTCATACGACGGTCCTGGGGCCGGAAAATCAGCGGGTTGAATTGCAAATTCGCGACCGCCGCATGCACGAGATCGCGGAATATGGAATTGCCGCCCATACCCTTTACAAAGACGGGATCGGCAGCGGGGGCCGTAAAAAACGGCGCCTATCCCAAGAGACTAATGCCTATCAATGGTTGCAAATGCTGGTCAAGACCTTGCTCGAAGGGGATAATCCGGAAGAATTTCTGGAACATACCAGGTTGGAACTGTTTCAGGACCAGGTCTTTTGTTTCACCCCGCAGGGCCGCTTGATTGCGCTGCCCAAGGGAGCGACCCCCATTGATTTCGCCTATGCGGTTCATACCGATGTGGGCAATACTTATGTCGGCTGTAAGATCAATGGCCGGCACATGCCGATGACCACCCAATTACGCAATGGCGACGAAGTCGAAATCTTGACCTCGGAGCATCAACAGCCAAGCCCGGCTTGGGAAAAGATCGCGGTGACCGGCAAGGCGCGTTCAGCGATCCGCCGGGCAACCAATGAGGCGTTGCGAAAACAATATAGCGGGCTTGGCCGGGAGCTCGTCAAGGCGGCGCATACCCGGCTGGGCAAAGAGTATGATGAGGAACGGATCATCGATGGTCTCCGCCGGCTTTCTCATGACAATCTCGAGGATCTGTTCATGGCCGTTGGGCGCGGTGAAGTCGATACGGACACGGTGATGAAGGCGGCGTATCCGGGATTGCCGACCGAACCCAAACGCCGCCGCCATGCCCCCAACCGGAGCCGAAACGGCGAAGAAGGCTGGTTCGGGCTGCCGCGGGTTTCAGCCTTGAAATTTCGCCTGCCGGGTTGGGGAAGCGAATCCGATGATGAAGAGAGCGATTCCAAAAACGGGATTCCTATTCGCGGGGTGGATACCTCTCTGCCAGTGAAATTTGCGCCCGGGTCTGGGGCGGTGCCCGGTGATCGTATCGTTGGCATTTTGACCCCTGGCGAAGGCATCACGATCTATCAAATTTTCTCAGAAGCCCTGCAAGAGTTCGAAGATGAGCCCGAACGCTGGATCGATGTCACCTGGGATATTGATGAAGACAGCACCGAATTGTTTCCAACGACAATCGAAGTCACCGCAGTAAATGCGCCCGGTTCGCTTGCGCAAATCGCCAATGTGATCAGCGAACATGACGCCAATATCGACCGGCTGGAAATGATCAACCGGGCCGCCGATTTCACCGATATGCGCATTGACATAGAAG
>WGBT01000419.1 GCA_015494185.1 Hyphomicrobiales bacterium
GACCCCGAAGGCGCCTCCGTTGCCACCAGCTTCACCTGGGAGATCACCAACCCCGCCCCCGTGGCAGGTGATGGGACGGACAGCACCCGCGAAGATGGTCCTGTGACTGGCAGCGTAACCGGTGATGTTTCTGACGCAGATGGTGACACCCTCACCTACACCCTGCTAAGCGAACCATCAGCTGGAAAGCTCACCTTCAATGCAGATGGTTCCTACAGCTTCGATCCTGCGGGGGATTTTGAACATCTCGCCGTTGGTGAAACCGCAACCGTCAACTTCAGCTATCAGGTCGATGACGGCGAAGGCGGCACGGATACCGCCCAAGTCACCATTACCATTACTGGCGAAAATGACGCCCCCATTGTTGCCAAACCGCTTGAGCCGTTCAAGGGCCATGACAATGAAGTGATCGAAGTCGATATTGCCGGTCATTTTGCGGATATCGATGGTTCCGATCGTTTGAGCTTTGAGGCAACGGGTCTTCCCCCGGGGCTGACCATCGATCCGGTCAGCGGGGTGATCTCCGGTAAGATTGACAATCTGGCTTATGTAAAAGGCCCCTATACGGTCGTCATCACGGTACGTGATCCCCATGGGGGCATGGTGACCACCAGTGTCAATTTTGAAGTTCGCCCCGATCCGGCCTCACAAACCCGGGAACCCGCTCCGGGGGTGGAGTTGCCGGCGCCTGAATCCCATGACAATGATGCCACGGATGACATCGCCGTCACGGGGGCCGTTGTCGACGCGGTCGAGGCGATTACCGATCTGCGCTCAACCCGCACGGACTTGGATGCGGATGGCGCCATCGTTCAGGCGGTCAACACCGTTCGCACTCTTGCCAGCATCACAGGGCAGGACGATCTGACAATCCTCAATCAGATCCGGTCATTGGAAGAATTGCGACAGCAAAGCCAAGCCTTTTCCGATCGGCTGGATATCGATTTGGGCCGTGGAGAGACTGAGACATTGCGCGGTTATTCACTGCGCGTCGGCATCAGCCCCAGCGATGTGCTCGATCCGAACAGGATTGCCAGTGAATTGGCCTTCAACACCCTGACCGATGACCGCACCATCATCTTTGAAGTGCTCGAACGCCAAATCGATGGCGGTTCGGCCACAATCAGCGGACTGAGCGCAACCCTGGCCGATGGCCGGCCGCTGCCACCTTGGGTCCGGGATCTTGGCAAAGGCACGTTCATGATCGAAAAACCGGCGAACATGGAGGCGCTGGAAGTGCGGATTCAGGCGATCATGAGCGATGGTTCTGTTGTCGATACCCAGCTTAAGATCGAGCTCGAGAACGGCGAGATTTCTGCGCAGAAATTGAGCAACGACCGCTCACAGGCCCACCCCTTCGCCACCAAACTGGCAGAGGCGGCCAAGGCCGGCGAGCAGGAGGTCGATGAACTGCTCAAGGCCTTAAACGCCGCAGAAACCGCCGCCGAATAATGCCGGAGGTGTTTTCTCATCGACCTTCATGTTTTTCGTAGCCCTTTGAAGTTTCTTCATGAATTGACCGGGATACGAATCAAGGTCAAAAGCTGCGAGTGATACCAAGGCCCCTTGGTATCACCCGGCACGGCAGCTCGTTCCCCCGGCCGGAAGCCCGAGCTCTTCCCCCATGCGCGTGATGTCCCTTCATTGACGCGCAAGGCCCTTGGCAAGCGGACAGCTCATTTATGAGCTATGATCATATGAGTTATGATCAGCCGCCAGCCAAGCGGCAACTCGGGCTTCCGGATCGTCATGGGTGATGATGTCAGTCACCACCGCCACCGAAGCCGCTCCCGCCGCCCAGACCGAAGGGGCTCGCTCCAAGGTGATCCCCCCGATGGCGACAAGCGGCAGCGGAGCAATCCGCTCAGACCATTCGCGAACCCGGGCCAAGCCCTGGGGCGCCCACTTCATTTTTTTCAAGGTCGTTTCATAGACCGGACCAAGGGCGATATAGTCTGGCGCCACGGCCAGCGCCGTGGCCAACTCAGCATGATCGTGACTTGACACGCCCAACCGTAAACCGGCCCGTTTAATCGCGGCAAGATCCGCTGCGGCCAAATCCTCCTGCCCAAGATGAATATAATCCGCGCCAAGCTCGATCGCCTCACGCCAATAGTCATTGACGATCAACTGGCAATTCTGGGCGGCACACAACTCAAGCGCGCCAGCAATTTCCGCCCGGATGATCTCAGGCGGCTGGTTCTTGATCCGAAGCTGGATGATTTCCACGCCAAGAGGCACCAAGCGGGCCAGCCATGCCAGTGAGGGCACAATGGGATAGAATGCGGGAAAAGAAGAGCTCATTTTCTTATCATCTTGTTTTCTTTGCGGGCTTTACAGTCCAGCCATTGACCGATCGTTCGGTTTGCAAATTAAAGGATTGCTGAAACATCATGGAATCTGGGCCTCGATGCCGTTTCAACACACGCGGCAAAACCCACGGCCTGCGGCCCCGCATCTCGGCCACGGTTCGGATCAAAACGCCATTCTTCGCCAGATAAATAGCGTGCGCCCCCTTGGCCCAAAGATCAAGCCGGTCGATCTTGATTGCCGCAGCACATGGCTGACGAATAGCAAAACGGGCAATCACGATGTCAGCCTGCTCGCAATCCTCACGCAAGGCCGAGGGGACTTGCGAAAAAGCGATCAGCTGTCCATGACTTTTGGCGATACAGCCACTGCTATCACATCGTTGGCTCCTTGTCCTGCTCAACGGGGGCCGGAAATCGCGGTCACCATCAGCCTCGAACCAGTTTCGGGCGCTGAAATTGACCGACCTTGCACCAAGCAGCGTCAGTTTCGCATCTTCGCCACGGACGGCAACCACCTTACCATCGCGCGCAACAAGAACACTTGGCTGCGGCTTGAAGGGAATAATGGCCATACCAGCCGCAACGGCGGGCAATCCTAAAAACCGCCAGTTTTGTTGCCACAAGCACAACCAGATTCCACCCAATGCCATCAAGCTGATGGCCAACACGGGCATGGTTGCGATACCAATGCTGGCGGCGGGCCAGCCCGCGACCCAAGAAGCGATCTTCAACACCAGCTCGATGCCTGCCGTCATCCCCCACAGCGGAATCGTCTCAAGTCCAAGCGGCAAAGCCAGCATCGTCAGCAACGCCATCGGCATGACTAAAGTGCTCACCACAGGCATCGCCAACAGATTGCCCGCCAAGGCATAGCTTTCAAATTCATGAAAATGCCAGGCGGCAAAGGGAGCCACCGCTATCGAGGCGACCAGCGTGGTGGCCATCACGCCCCCCAAATAAAGCCCCGCCCAGCGCAACCATGACATGACACGCCCTGGGTTGGCTCCCCGTTGCGTCTTGGCAACCGACGATTGCGATCGGTCAAAATGCCCAACCACGAATTCATAAAACGCCACCAGCGCCGTTGCAGCCGCAAAGGACATCTGAAAGCCTGGAGTCAACACACTGTGAGGTTGCAAAATGAGAATAATAAGCGCAGCTAGCGCAACATTACGCAAGGCAATCGCCGGCCGGTCGAGAATAACGGCCAAGAACATCACCGTGGTCATGATGAAGGCCCGCTCGGTGGAAACCGCACTGCCTGACACGGCCAAATACCACGCCCCCCCTAAAATGGCTGCAGCCGCCGCCCATTTCTTGATGGGATAGCGAAGCGCCAGCGCTGGAATAGCCGCCAAAAGAGCGCGCAACAGCCAAAACAAGGCTCCGGTAATGATCCCCATATGCATGCCCGAAATCGCCAAAACATGGGCCAGCCCCGCCGCACGCAGCACTTCATAGGCGGGCTCGGGAATGCCGCCGCGTTCCCCCGTGATCAGGGCGCTGGCAATCTGCCCAGACAGGCCCGGTGCCGCCGCCGTGATCTGCTGATGCATCCGATGCCGCAAGCGTTGCACCCATAATCGTAACGTTTCACCCACAGAGGAAGACGCATCTGCCTGTGGCGTAACGGTCAATGGCGAGATTGCAAAGCCTACAGCGCCAATGCCAGCAAACCATAAATGGCGGGCATAATCATAGCCCCCAGGATAGACCGGTTCGGGCAGGGGACGAAGCACACAACGCACTTTGATGGTGCTGCCAATCGCTGGCTGAGATGCTTGCAAGGCGGTTTTCAGGCGGGTGGTGATGCGCACCCGTTTGGGCCATTGCTCGGCGGGAAGGCCTTCGATGGCCAACACCTGGATCGTCAACCGTTTGCCCTTGCGGCCGCGGTCACTGACCGCTTCCAAAATCCCAGTCAAGGTCACGGCGGTCTTTTGGGGGATCATCGGCGTTTGCAGACGCTCGGTTTGCAGCTTGGCGGCGGCCAAACCAAGGGCCATGACAAGCAAAGCCGCGCTCAATAGAAAACCGATCAGGAACCGCCTTGAAAGCAGGACCAGGCCCACGCCGGCCACCACACCCGCCATGACCCAAACCGGTTCAGGCTCGAAAGGAAGGGCGAAATAGACCAAGATCCCCGCGCCAAAGGCCACCGGCAGCCACAAAAACCAGCGCGCCCATTCAAGCTCCAATGTGCGCGTCAGATATTGCAAAGGATGGCGGACAAAAGCTTCAAGCCGCCGCCCCAAGTCCCCTTGCAAACTTCGCTCAAAAAGTTTCGCTGAAATTCTCTGACCAAGGCCAACAAGCGCGCGGGCAATCCTGACCAGCCCCTTTTGTGCCACAGCCCAAGCCATAAAACTTCTCACACAACACTCGACCCTGCCCGCAGGCTCTGCTAAACGGCCTTTGAAAAAGCAACTCACCCGCCGGGGAACCGGCTGAACAGACTAACATAGGAAATTTCATGAGCGAACCCGTCATCACGCGTTTTGCCCCCTCGCCGACCGGTTTTTTACATATTGGCGGCGTACGGACAGCCTTGTTCAACTGGCTTTATGCCCGCAAACATGGCGGCCAATTCAGACTGCGCATTGAAGATACCGACCGCGCCCGCTCCACGGAGGCGGCCATTGACGCCATTTTGGAAGGGCTGCGCTGGATGCAGCTCGATTGGGATGACGAGCCGGTCTTTCAACACAGCCGCGCCAGCCGTCATATCGAGGTGGCTGAACGATTACTGGCCGAAGGCAAGGCTTACCGGTGCTATTGCACCCCTGAGGAACTGGCGCAAATGCGGGAACAGGCGCGCGCTGAGGGCCGCCCCCCGGGTTATGATGGCCGCTGGCGTGACCGTGATCCTGCCAGCGCCCCGGCAGGCATCGATCCGGTGATCCGCTTCAAGGCCCCCCGCCAGGGCGAAACCGTGATCGAGGACCAGGTTCAAGGCAAGGTCACCTTCGCCAATGCGGCCCTTGATGATCTGGTTTTGCTGCGCTCAGATGGCACCCCCACCTATATGCTTTCGGTCGTGGTCGATGACCATGATATGGGAATCACCCATGTCATCCGCGGGGACGACCATTTGACCAATGCGGCCCGGCAAGCGCAAATTTATGCTGCGCTTGGATGGCAGCCCCCGGTTTTCGCCCATATTCCGCTGATCCATGGTCCAGATGGCGCCAAACTGTCGAAACGGCATGGCGCGCTGGGGATCGAGGCTTACCGCGACATGGGCTATCTGCCCGAAGCCTTGCGCAACTATCTGGTCCGGCTTGGCTGGTCTCATGGGGATCAGGAAATTTTCTCGACCGAAGAAATGATCGAACTGTTCGATCTTCCCGGTATCAACAAGGCCGCCGCCCGCTTCGATTTCAAGAAGCTCGAGGCGCTTAACGGTCACTACATCCGCCATGCCGAAGATCGTGCTCTAATCGGTCATCTTCAGGCCCTGTTGCCCCATTTACCCGATGCCCCGCAGCTCACTCAAGCTCAGTGGCAATTGCTGGAAAAAGCCATGCCGGGCTTAAAAGAACGCGCCAAAACCCTTGTGGAACTGTGGCATAGCGCGGCTTTTCTCTTCGCCAAACGGCCGCTCGAGATGACGCCAAAAGCCGCCAAATGGCTCGATGAAGCGGGGCGTGCCGCTTTGGCCGGAGTGGCTGTTGCCCTGCGGGAATTGCAAGACTGGACCCTCGAAAACATTGAAACCGCGATCCGTAACTATGCGGAACAGGCCGATTTGAAACTTGGAAAAGTCGCCCAACCACTGCGCGCCGCCCTTACCGGAACGACCGTCAGCCCGAGCATTTTCGACGTGCTGCATGTGCTGGGCCGCGAGGAATCCCTAGCCCGGATCGCCGACCAACTGGCGCCCCCCCAGCAGCCCCAAGGCTGACCAGCAACCTAAGCCTGGAAGGGAACAAGGGAGAAGCTCGCTTCCGATTCACCAAAAGGATGGCCCGCCATCCTTCCAGACCCATCGTCGCTCGCCCGGAAAGGGGTGAGGCGAGCGACGATGGCTCCGGAAGGATGGCTTTAAGGGCGCCATTGGGCTGGGCAGGGGTGGCTCATATCTGATATCTGTCTGGTCTGTCTGAACTCATTCACAGCAAGGGATCGGGACCGTAACGGTTGGCCCCCGGACGGCTTGGGATCAATAAAATCTCAACCATCAGCCAAGCCACCCCCAGCCCGCCGACAATCCCAATGGCACGCAACGCCACTTCCGGCAGATCGGGTTTGGGCAGCCAGTCAATCGGCAAAAGCCCAAGCCAACTGGCTGAAGCCACTGCCATGGCGGCAAACAACACCAGCAGCCAAGCCGACTTTCCGCGATCATGTAACCGTTTGACAATCAAGGTCCAGGCCGCAAGCAAGGCCAAAAGAGATGCAACGATTGGCAAACCATCTGTGATTTGGCTTTTCAGAACCGGGTCAATGGGATATTGCGCAGTGACTTTGGTGAAGACAAATTTGAAAAGATGATAGCCGGTAAACCCCGCACCAATAATCGCCAAAAGTCCCACCCAAAAGAGCGACCGATTGATGCGGCCCCGAAAACTAAAGAACAAACCGCTAAAGGAAATCACAAGCTAATGCTCCATTTTCAGGCCGTTTTTTCAATGGACAAATGGCCTTCTCAACCCACAACAAGTAATCGAAAAATATCTAAAAATCCCCCGCCAACAATATCAGGCCCCACCTCACCTTCCATGATGAGCGTTTAGGCCAGAAGGCGTGCGTAAATACCCGCCCGTGTCTCATTCACCGCTGCAACAGCCTGCGCCTTGCTGCTGGATGGGCGGGCAGGGAACCGAACCATAAGAACAAAAAACACAACAGTCCCCCGGCTTGGGCGTCAGCCGTGTGCCACACCCTGCGCAAGTGTAATAATACTGGCAGGCATTAAGCGGCATTTCTTCCCGGGCCTTGTGCCCACAATGCGGGCAGGTCAGCTCGCTTTCCAAGATCACGCCCATATCATGACTTGTTTCACTCATGGTTTTATCATTCCTGTTTTATAATTTCTGTTCCGGTTGCCAAAGCACGCGCCTCTTTTAAACTTATACATCATCAACATCTAGACAAGCAGCGTGAACAAAACCGGATAGAAAGCCGATCATGACCCTTTTTGCAGCCATTGCCAAGACCTTAGCCCAAGCCCCCCAGCGCCGCTGTCTGACAACCCGCAATGATGAGCCGTGGCTGGCCCGCGATCTTCTTAAACAAACCGAACATATCGCCGGCGCGCTTGCGGGGCTTGGCATTGGCGCGGGGCAACGTGTGCTGGTCAAATATCCCAAATCGCCGGATTTGGTTCTGCTTTATCTTGCAACCTTGCGCCTTGGGGCGGTGTTCGTACCCATAAGCCCCGATCAGACCGAACCGGAAACCGATTACATCCTTACCGATGTCAAACCGCACCTGCTCATCTGCCACGATCATGAATCGGCGGCTTTTCAAAAACGGCAAAGCTTGGTCAAGGTAATCTCGATGGCAAGGCTTCGCAACAGCCCTCCAGCGCCCCTTCCGTCCCAGCAGGCCACGGCCGAAGCGCCTGCGGCCATTCTTTACACCTCCGGCACCACCGGACGCCCCAAGGGCGCCGTTCTTCGCCATGACAATTTGCTGCAAAATGCCAAAGTGCTGCTTTCGGCCTGGCAGATCAGCAACCAAGATCGTTTGCTGCATGTGCTGCCGATGCATCACACCCATGGGCTGTTCGTCGCCCTCAACCCGCTATTACTGGCCGGCGCCGAAATCGTGCTGCGCGATCAATTTTCCGCCCGGAAAACCCTCGAAGATCTGGCTCGCTGCACCCTGTTCATGGGGGTGCCCACCCACTATGCCAGACTGTTGCAACAACCGGAATTGGCACACACGGAACTCACCCAAATCAGGCTTTTTATTTCTGGCTCCGCCCCGCTTCCCAAAGCTCTATCCGATGCCTTTTTTGCGAAAACTGGACAGCGGATTTTAGAACGCTATGGCATGACCGAAACCGGTATGCTGACCTCCAATCCATTGAATGGCAAGCGCAAGGCTGGCACGGTTGGCCGTCCCCTCGAAGGGGTCGGTATCCGGATAAGAACGCCCTCCAACACCCGCATCGGCGAAGTGGAAGTCAAGGGGCGGAACGTGTTTTCAGGCTATTGGCGCAAACCGCAAGCCACCCGTGAAGCCTTCACCGAAGATGGCTATTTCAAGACCGGTGATCTGGGCTATTTCGATTCCGAGGGTTACCTTCACCTGTTGGCCCGCCGCAGCGATTTGATCATCAGTGGCGGACTGAACATCTATCCCGCCGAAGTCGAAGAGGCGATTTCAAGTCTTGAGGGGGTGGAGGAAGTTGCCGTGATCGGCGTGCCCCATCCAGATTTTGGCGAAGCCGTGGTTGCGGTTGTGGCCGGTAACATTGTGGCCCCTGCCCTTGCCACCATCAAAGCACATTTAAGCGGCAGGCTTTCCAGCTACAAACACCCCAAACATGTGGTCAAACTCAACGCCTTGCCCCGCAACAGAATGGGAAAAGTCGAAAAACACCGCCTGCGGCAACAATTTGCCAATCTGTTGACAACCAATCCGATAAAATTTTAACCAAAACATAAAATCGTGCCAGCAAGCCTTGACCTTACGGCACAGACCGTTCAATCAACATAAAAGCTTCCAAGAGATATGGAAAGCATGAACGGCCGATCAACAAGAGCCTCTGGCATCATTTGCGATATTGGGGGCTCAAAACTATTCTCTCCGGAGGCTTCCACTTCGGCAAAGGGCGCAAGCAGACGGCGCGGGACTTATGAAAAC
>WGBT01000420.1 GCA_015494185.1 Hyphomicrobiales bacterium
CCGAGAAATTGACCCAGACGCTTTCCGTTTATGGGGAAGTGCATGAATTGGGTCATGCCAATTCCAAAATCTTTTGGGATGACATGCGGCGGCTGAATTTTTTGGCCGGCAGTGACAAGCCAATTTGGCGCATTTCCGTGGCCGCAAGTCATGGCGCGCAATTCATTGCGGCGATGATGCGCCGGATGGAGGCCCATGCGGTGATGGACTGGTCTGGCGGGCTGATTTGGCTGGAGGTTCCCAAAAGTGCCGACGCCGGGGCGGCCGATATCCGCCGGGTGGTCGGCCAATTCGGGGGGCATGCCACTTTGATCCGGGCGAGTTCGGATGTGCGCCGGGCCATCGACGTGTTTCATCCACTTGATCCGCCCTTGGCCAAATTGACGAAATCGATCAAAACTGCATTCGACCCCAAACGCATTCTCAATCCGGGGCGAATGTATGCCGGAGTTTAAAAACGATCGGGCAAGACCCGTTTGAAGGCCATCATGCAAACCAATTTTACCGAAAAACAGCTTGAAAATCCGCGTAACAAGGCCGCTGATGAAATCATTCGCAAATGTGTCCATTGCGGGTTATGTACGGCGTCTTGTTCCAGCTATGTGCTCACCGGGGATGAGCGCGACAGTCCCCGCGGCCGCATCTATATGATCAAGGACATGTTCGAGCGGGATGTGAAACCGGATGCAGAAGTCACCAAGCATCTCGACCGCTGTCTGTCATGTCTGTCTTGCATGACGGCTTGCCCCAGTCATGTGGATTACATGCATTTGATCGATCTGGCGCGTCCGTTTTTGGAGCAACACAACAAGCGTCCAGTGCGTCAGCAAATGTTGCGCAATTTTCTGGCCCGGTTGATGCCTGATCCGGTGTTGTTTGGCACGGTTTTGAATTTGGCGGTCAGCACCCGCCCGTTGCATAAGCTGTTCAAGACACTGGCGGCAAAACTCGGGATCCCGGAAGCTGTGACCATGCTGGAAATGGTGCCCAAACATATTCCATCGGGGGGGAAATTGTCAGCGCCTGGCGTGCATCGTGCCAAGGGGCGGCAGCTGGCCCGGGTGGCGTTGTTGCCCGGCTGTGTGCAAAAAGTATTGCGCCCTTCTATCAATGATGCGGCGGTGCGGATCATGACTGCGCATGGGGTTGAAGTGGTGGTGCCCCGGGGGGCGGGTTGTTGCGGGGCTTTGGAACATCATCTGGGGCGCAAACCGCGCGCCATCAAACAGGCCAAACGCACCGTTGACGCGATTTCCGAAGTGTTGCGCCATCACACGCTGGATGCGATTGTGATCACCGCTTCGGGCTGTGGCACTCAGGTCAAGGATTATGGCCATCTTCTCAAAGACGAGCCAGGTTATGCCAAGCGGGCCGAAAAGGTTGCGGGGCTTGCGCGTGATATCTCCGAAATCCTCGATGGACTGGAACTGACCGCCCCGGTGCAATGGAATGATTTGAAAGTGGCTTATCATTCCGCCTGTTCGATGCAACATGGCCAGCAATTACATCATGAGCCTTATGAGATCCTCAAACAGGCGGGCTATGACGTGGTTCACATTCCCGAATCCCATTTGTGTTGTGGCTCGGCTGGAGTCTACAATATTCTGCAACCCGATATTGCCCGCGGTTTGCGGGATCGAAAGGTGAAAAATATCCTGAGCGTGGCGCCCGATATCGTGGCCACGGGCAATATTGGCTGCATGACCCAGCTGCAACCAGTGCTCGATGTTCCGGTTGTCCATACTGTCGAGCTCGTTGATTGGTCGATCGGCGGCCCCTGTCCCGATGAGCTCAAACATCTCGAAGTCAGAACCCACAAAGTTTCCGATTTGTAATCTGCAATCTATTCGCCAGGAAAAGACCATAAAACAGGGTGAGTATGGGGGCGTTGATGCCTCATTCGACTTGCTCATCAGGGGGGAGAATTATGACAATTGAACAGATCATCGTGATCGCCATTCTTCAGGGCATCACAGAATTTCTGCCGATTTCTTCAAGCGGGCATCTGCTGATCTTGCCGTCGCTCACCGGCTGGCAGGATCAGGGGTTGGCCACGGATGTGATGGTGCATGTGGGCTCATTGGCGGCGATTATCGTTTATTTCTGGCGTGATGTTCTTCATCTCATTTCCGGTGGTTTGGACCTGTTGCGGTTGAAGCTGACCGATCATGCGCGTATGGCGCTCTATATTCTTTTGGCAACCATCCCGGCGGTGGCTTTTGCGTTGTTTTTGAAAAAGACCGGCCTGCTTGATACGATTCGCCAAGATACGGGGCTGAAACTGCAATGGGTGGGGTGGAACCTGATTATTTTTGGACTTTTGCTTTATCTTGCGGACCGGTTCGGCCCGCGGATTAAACGGATGGAAAACATGACCCTGCCACCGGCCTTGATCATTGGTGTGGCCCAGGCTTTGGCGCTCATTCCCGGCACCAGCCGATCAGGAATCACGATGACCGCGGCCCGCGCCTTGGGCTTTGAGCGCCCTGAAGCGGCGCGGTTTTCGTTTTTGCTCGGGATGCCTGCGATTGCCGGGGCGGGGCTTTTGACCTTTCTGGAAGCGCAAGAGCTTGGGGCACCGATCACCAATGATCAGTGGTTTGCAGCCGGTTTCTCTTTTCTTGCCAGCATTGCCGCTATCGCTTTTCTGATGGCGCTGGTGAAACGGATGAGTTTTCTGCCCTTTGTGATCTATCGCTTGGCCCTTGGCGCAATCCTTTTGGCTGTCGCTTATAACGTTTTTCCGCTATCGCTTTAGATTTGTTTGGAAACTTGAATAAATGGGAGGATAAAAGGCCCCGCTTGCTGGACGGGGGGCTTTGTCTTCGGCTTATACCCGCGGCCCCTGGCCTTGATGCGTATCCCGTTCAATTTAAGTTGAAATTTCAAAGGGATACGGAGGCCATGGAAAGGTCAATGACAAATAC
>WGBT01000421.1 GCA_015494185.1 Hyphomicrobiales bacterium
ACTGGGTGAATGGTCATGGGATGAACAGCGCATCGACAGGATAACAATTTGATATATAAATAAAAAACATTCGATCTTGCAGATGTGGGATCGTTGTCCTGCAATTGGGGGAACCAGAACGGGCGCGCAATCGTCTCTATCTGAAACATTATTTGCAAGCGGTGAAGCCAGATTGGGACTTGCGTCATTTAGGAGCCTGGCAGATAGGAGCCTGGCAGAGGGCTCCGGCAGGCCCAGAAAAAAGCTCCCGCATCATGGGGGGATGCGGGAGCTTGCCTAATATGCCGGGATTATATTATCCCGGGTCAGCCAGCTGAAGGCGTGAGTTAAAGCTCGAAAGGTTCGAGTTTTTTCTCAACACTTTGGTTTTTCAGGGTCACATATTTCGGCATACCGTTTTCGTAAGGGGGGTAGTCCTCGCCCTGAATGAGCGGAATGAGATAGTCGCGGCAAGCCTGAGTGATCCCAAAACCGTCTTCCGAGATGAATTCACGCGGCATCATTTTTTCGACATTGGCGACCTCGGACAGCGGGGCCTCGCCGACTTCCCAAGTGTAAGGATTGTTGGAAGTGCGCACAATGGTGGGCATGATCGAATTTTTGCCCTCAAGAGCTTTTTCGACGGCAGCCCGGCCCATCGCATAAGCCTGTTCCACATCGGTTTTCGAGGCCAGATGACGCCCGGCGCGCTGGAGATAATCCGCCACCGCCCAGTGATATTTATAGCCCAAGGCATCCTTGATCATATTGGCAACGACCGGTGCCGCGCCGCCAAGCTGGGCATGGCCGAACGCATCCCGGGTGCCTTGTTCGGCAAGAAACCGGCCATCGGGCCAGCGTGCGCCTTCGGAGACGACAACCGAACAATAGTCGTATTTTTCCACCTTTTCCTGGATTGCGGCCATGAATTTATCTTGGTCGAACTCGATTTCCGGAAACAGGATGACCACAGGAATGTCGTAATTTTCATTAGATGCCAGCCCGCCAGCCGCAGCAATCCAGCCGGCATGACGGCCCATCACTTCCAGCACGAAGATTTTGGTCGATGTCTTGGCCATGGAGCGGACGTCAAACGAGGCTTCAAGAGTGGCCACTGCGATATATTTGGCCACCGAGCCAAAACCTGGGCAGTTGTCGGTGATCGGCAGATCGTTGTCGACGGTTTTGGGCACGTGGATCGCTTGAACCGGGAAGCCCATTTTCTCTGAAAGCTGCGAGACTTTATAGCAGGTATCCGCCGAATCGCCGCCGCCATTGTAGAAAAAATAGCCAATATCATGGGCTTTGAAGACGTCGATCAGGCGGTGATATTCGCGTTCATTGTCTTCCAGACTTTTCAGCTTGAACCGGCAAGAGCCAAAGGCGCCGCTTGGGGTATAGCGCAGGGCGGCGATATCCTCGTCGCTTTCAAGGGAGGTGTCGATCAAATCTTCGGTGAGCGCGCCAATAATGCCATTGCGGCCGGCATACACCTTGCCAATTTGTCCGTTCGATTGGCGCGCAGCTTCGATGACGCCGCAGGCGGAGGCATTGATCACCGCTGTCACGCCGCCAGATTGCGCATAAAATGCATTTTTCGCCATGAAAATTCCTCCCTATCGGATGGTTTGATTGCTCTTGTTGTTGAAAAGTTGTTTTGAATGTCAAGCCAGAGTGAAGTGTCAGTTCATTCCTGTGTTCAAAAGCTATTGCTATGAAAATGACGATATTGGCAAAATAATCCAGCCGCTCCCGCCCCGCTCCTTTCTGTCTGTCTGTTGCATGGATGGAAGCGCGGGAAACAGACCGCCGATCCCCGCGGCAGCTATATCATCTCATTCCGGGCAGGGGAAGCCGTTGCGGTAACCGCGACATTATTGCATGCCGATGCCCAGACAAATCCATGACAAATAAAGACCTCCAGAGCCAGCAGGCCCTGGAGGTTGTTTGGTTCAGACCGGGAGAATGGGGTTTGAGAAAAACGGAAACGAGCAGGGCCACGCAAGCCCCGCTCAACACGCGCGCCCCTTACGCTTTAGTATTTATTTAGTATTTATAATGGGCGCGATGCAGACCGATGTGATGCCGTTTTGTGTGGTGGTGCAGCCGCGGCAGCCGCATTTTCGACATCCGCACCATTGGACGGCGCTTGCTGACACGGTGGACAGCTGGGCGATGCATCAGCTTATGCAGCCGCATTTTCGGGAATTTGAAGCGCGGCATGGCAACCCGCTTCATCTTGAGGCGCGGCATATGGAAATGCGGCATCCGAACAACCGGCCGGCGCATCACGACGCGTTTGACGGCGGGACGCGGCGCGCGCCTGAAAAGCTGGCGCAGATTAAGCCGTGGCATCCGTTTGACCGGCCGGCGGTGCAGACGCAAGGGCTTGCGGGTATAGGCGACCCGTGGGGCGCGTCTGAAAAGTTGCCGCAGATTGAGCCGCGGCATCCGTTTGACCCGCTTAACATGCAACCGCATGGGTTTGCGGGCGTGGCGAACATGGACCACTCTTTTTACAGCATGGACATCGCCGCGCAGGCCGTGACCGGCATGGGCGATGGCTGGTGAAAGAGTAACAAACATGGCCCCGGCACAGGCCGCGACCGCAAGTTTACTCCGAAACATGATAAAACCCCCTTGGGTAGTAACGTGGTTACGATTTTGATTGTTAAAGCGATCTTCAGAGCTTTTCAGGGATTGTGCGAAATTGGCTCAACGCGTTTTCATCCAGCCCATCCGCATTGGCTGCGCTGGAAAAAATCCACAGCAAAGCTTCCATAAGTAATCTAATGTGTATATCAAGTGACAGGCAATAGAAAATAGCAAATTATAATTAAGATTATCAATTCCTTAGACTCGAAAGGACTTTGCGATAGCAACGGAAAGATGCAAAATATTGATAGAAAATATAAAATCATAGCATGTATAGATGAGACAGTTTGCCGCTTCTCATTTCTGGCTGAATTCCATTTTTTGCGGGCCCAACCCTTGCCTTTGGCGGCGAATTTGACTTTAAAGGGCAGCAAATAAGTCC
>WGBT01000422.1 GCA_015494185.1 Hyphomicrobiales bacterium
CATGAACTCAAGATCGCCAAAACCGAGCTTGATTTGGCCATTGCCGAACGCGACTTTGCCCGCGCCCGTCACGAGCGGGCCTTGGTCCGCGCTTCCCGCAATGGTTTGGCGATTTTTTCGGCCAAGGATGAATGGGTTGGCCGGCCTGTCGCGCTTGGCGAACGGATCATGCAGATCGCCGATCCCAAAGCGGTGGAAATCCGCATCGAACTGCCCATCGATGACGCCATCATGCTGCGTCCGGGGGCGGATGTGAAACTGTTTCTCGATGCCGATCCATTGCATGCCATTGCCGCCAAGATCACCCAGGCCAGTTTTCACGCCAAACCGACCCCTGATCAGAAGCTGGCCTATATCGTTCATGCCCGTCTTAGTGAGGGGGAAATGGCCGCCGGGTTACGCCGGATAGGTTTGCGGGGAACGGCACAACTGTTTGGCGATCCGGTGCCGCTTTACTTCTACCTGTTCCGCCGCCCAATTGCAGCCTTTCGCCAAATGACGGGGCTTTAGCACAGATCCGCCAATCCCGCATTGATCCGTCTTCGTGGAGTTGTTTAGAATCATGACTTCCCCCAAAACCTGTCCGGTTGGCGCAGCCCCTAAGCAGCTGCCGGCCTTGCGCGGCGAGCTGGATATCATAAAAGGCCGGCCGCAGATTTCCGGCGCCCCGTCCTGGCTGATTTTCGATCCGGTCCGGCATGCCTATTTTGAAATCGATCAAACCACATTCGAGCTGCTTTCTTGTTGGGATACAGAGCATATCGGGGCGTTTTTTGACTGTGCCAAACGCCGGCTTGGCCGCGAAGTTGGCAACGAGGAGCTCACCGCACTGCTGCAATTCCTCTATGCCAATTCGCTGACCACAGCTCCGGTGACAGGGAGCTATACCGCCTATCTGGAACAGGCCAATGCCGGTCAGACCAGTTGGTGGCAATGGCTGGTGCACAACTATTTGTTCGTTCGGATTCCACTGGTCCGGCCTGATGGCTTTTTGCGCCGCGCTTTGCCTTATGTGAAACTGTTTTTTGCGCCCGGGTTCTGGTGGATGACGGCGCTGATTGGCGTGCTCAGCCTAATGCTGGTGTCCCGGCAATGGGATACGTTCTTATCCTCTTTTTTGTATTTCTTTTCCTGGCAGGGGGTCCTTGCCTATGGGGCCAGTCTTGTCGTCATCAAGGCGCTGCATGAGCTGGGCCACGCCTTTACGGCGGTGCGTTATGGCTGCCGGGTGCCGACCATGGGGGTGGCCTTTCTGGTCCTGATGCCGGTGTTTTATACCGATGTCACCGATGCCTGGCGGCTGCGGTCGCGGCGTCAGCGGCTGTTGATCGACACCGCCGGCATCATCGTCGAGCTGGGGATTGCGGTTTTCGCCACCTTGGCCTGGGTGTTCCTGCCCGACGGGCCGCTGCGTTCAGTGGCCTTCGTGCTGGCAACGGCCAGTTGGGCGATGAGCCTTGTGATCAATCTCAATCCGTTCATGCGCTTTGATGGCTACTATATTTTGTCCGACCTGATCGGTTTCTCCAATCTCCAACAGCGGGCGTTTGCCTTTGGCCGCTGGCAGTTGCGGGAAATCTTGTTTGGTCTCAAGCAGCCAGCACCGGAAAAGGTCAGCGACCGGATGCGCAAAGGGCTTGTGGCCTATGCCTGGGCCACCTGGCTGTATCGGTTGGTGTTGTTCATCGGCATTGCTTTGCTGGTTTATCACCTGTTCTTCAAATTGTTGGGAATCTTATTGTTCGTCATTGAAATTATTTGGTTTATCGCCCGGCCGGTGGCCGGTGAGTTGCGGGAGTGGTGGCATATGAGAACGGCAATCAAATCAAGTCCAAGAACATGGCTGACGGCGGCGGTACTGGCGCTGTTGATCACGGTGCTGACAGTTCCCTGGGTGGGGCGCATAACGGTTCCAGCCCTGCTGGTGGCGGCTGGGGAAACCCCGATCCATACGGTGACCCCGGCCCGCCTGCGCAGCATCGCTGTCAAAGAAGGCGAGCAAGTTGAAAAGGGTCAGGTTTTGTTCCAACTTCATTCCCCGCGGCTTGACCATGATATCAAGCTGGCGGAAATCCGGCTGCGATTGATCAAGGCCCGGCTCGACCGGATTGCGGGCGATGCCAAGGACCGCGGTTTACGGCTGGTGCTGGAAGGCGAACGGCGCGCCATCGAAGAAAAACTGCGCGGCTTGCAGGCCGAACGCCAAGAATTGACGATCCGCGCCCCCATTGCCGGCACGGTGCGCGATATCAATCGGCTGTTGGCACCGGGGCAATGGGTGCCTGTCGAGCTGCAACTGGCCTCGATCCTGCCCGATGACACTTTGGAATTGCGCGGCCTGCTTGCCGAGAGTGATTTGCGCCGGGTGAAACCCTATTTGCAGGGGCGTTTCATTCCCGATGATCCGGCACGGCCCTCATTTGAGGTGAAGCTGATCCACATTGCCGACACAGCAAGTGACAAAATCCGTCTCGAGGAACTGACCAGTGCCCATGGCGGCCCCATCGCCGTACGTCAGGCCCCTGCCCCTGATAGCGGGTTGAAATCCGAAGATGCGCGCTACCGCGTGCAAATGCGGCCGCTCACCCCGGCGTCAACAATGCCCTCGGATTCGGTCATTGCGCAAAGCGTCCGTGGTCTCGTGCATCTTCAAGGCGCCCCGGAAAGCCTGTTGTCACGAGCCTTGGCCCAGGTCATGAAAGTAATCATCCGGGAAGCGGGCCTGTAAGGCTGACAGCCCATCAAAGATCGGGTATGAAAATCAAGACAAAGTGCCCCTATAAATTGTCAAAATCGGCAGTTGACCTGCTGACCTGCCGGACAACGCCGGGGGGTACTTATAACCCTTACACCTTATACCAAGCCCCCTTGATATTACTGGTTACCGGCCCAAACCTGTCTGACACTGTCTACCGGCCAAACGCATAATTTTTTATACTGGAGGTGTTTTTTATTGACCGTTCACGCTTTTTTATGTCCCATTGTATTCTATTCATGAATTATACCGGCGGTATTACACATGAATTTAATTTATGACGAAGAGCCCCCGCCCTCCTGTTGTGATGCAAATCATTCCCGCGCTTGACAGTGGCGGGGCTGAACGCACGGTCTTGGAAATCACCGAAGCGCTGGTTCAGGTGGGCGCCCGCGCCCTTGTGGTCAGTGAAGGCGGCCGTTTGGTGCGCGAAATCGAAGCCCTTGGGGGCACCTTCATCGCCTTTCCGGCCGCCACCAAGAACCCCGCCAAGATCATCGCCAACGGAAAGCGGCTGGCCAAGATCGCCACCCGGCTCAATGTCGATATCCTTCACGCCCGCAGCCGCGCCCCCGCCTGGTCTGCCCAAATGGCAGCCAAACGCACCGGGTGCCATTTTGTGACCACCTTTCATGGCGCTTATAGTGAAGCGAAAATCGAACCGCTGAAAACTTTGAAAAAAAGCTATAATGGCATCATGGCCCGCGGCGCGCGGGTGATCGCCAATTCGCAATATACCGCCGCACATATTCGCAACCGTTACCGCATCGATGAAAACCGGTTGCGGGTGATTTACCGTGGTATTGATCTCAACGAATTCGACGCCGCCCGCGTATCAGAAGCTCGTATGGAACGCCTGCGCACGGCATGGCAGGTTGCCCCAACCCAACGCCTCATTCTGGTGCCGGGGCGTTTGACTCCTTTGAAAGGGCAATCGGTCGTGATTTCAGCGATGGCGGCCCTGCGCGCTCAGGGACAGTTTGCCAACAGCATCGTCATCTTCGCCGGCTCCGCACAGGGCCGTGATGACTATGTCACCGAGCTGCAACAGCAAATCGAAGCGGCAGGATTGGCGGATCATATGCGTCTCGTGGGCCATTGCAGCGATATGGCCGCGGCCTACAAGCTGGCGACCGTGACCATTGCCGGCTCCTTGGTGCGGCCAGAAGCGTTCGGGCGTACCGCCGCCGAAGCGCAAGCCATGGGCTGCCCTGTGATTGCCACCGATCTTGGAGCGCCCGCGGAAGTGGTCCGTGATCCAAACCGGTTTGGCTTGGATCAGGCCACCGGCTGGCTGACCGCGCCGAATGATCCTGAACAACTGGCAGCGGTTTTGCAGCAGATCGCCCAACTCCCCCAAACCGTCTTGACCGCCATGCGCAGCCGGGCCCGGCAGAATATTATTGAGAATTTCTCGCTCGATCGCATGAAGCGCGCAACCCTTGCGGTTTATGACGAACTTTTAGGCAGTGATTTGGCGGCCCGTTATCGCAACAACACTTGATATCCGCGCGCGGGCAGTGTAACCATCATTCCCGGAGAGGTGGCCGAGTGGTCGAAGGCGCTCCCCTGCTAAGGGAGTAGGCGCTAACCGCGTCTCGAGGGTTCGAATCCCTTCCTCTCCGCCACTGGCGGTCGCCGGTTTGAATTTGGCTGACGCAAGGTGCTGACGCAAGGTGTCCGGCGGGACGGTCGTCGCGGCAAGAGAACGTTCGTTTCCAGTCCCTTCCTCTCCACCACAGTCTCGAACTTCTGCAAAACTTCTGAAAAAAGTGAAAAGAACTGAAAGAAGGCGCATTTTGGCAGGCCGTCTTGTTGGCAGACCGTCTTGGATCGCGCCGCTCCAAGGTCTCTTTTCCATATCAGCACCTTCCATCCCTGACACCTATGCCTTCAATCAATTAACAAAGCACCTTCAGTGCGATACGGAAAGCTCAAGCGGTCAATGATAAAGGCCGCCTGTTTCAAGCAGGCCGCGTTTTGGCGGCTCTGGCAATGACCTCTTCCTCCGGCAAAGGATTTTGGGGATGGTGCGACAGGCAGAGCGGGGTGTTGATTTTCACCGGCCTTCTCAAGCCTTCCGTGGTGAAGTAGAATTCACCTGCGGCAAGCTTGCCGATATCGTCAGCAATCCCGCCCTTGGCCGCCATCAATTCACGGACTGCCGCAATCGTTGCCGGCGCATTCATCCGTCCGTAAAACTGGGTGGTGGCATTGCCGATGATTTTATTGTCGATGCCTTTGGGCACCTGGGTGGCGAAAATCATACCCAGACCATATTTGCGCGCTTGGGCCACCAATGACAAGGTGCTCGCCTTGCAGGGTGTGGTCTTGATGGCCGGAGCAAAGTTTTGCGCTTCATCCATGATATAAAGCGCCTTCAGCGGGCGGTCTGAAGATGCGGGATTTTTCTTGATGAAAGAAAACAGCGCCATTTGCAATTGATTGACGAAAGCCTGCCGCGCCTCATCTGATGGCAAGCCGGAAAAATTGATCACTGAGATGCGGGTTTTGCCGGGCTGGCTCGCCGATATCAACATTTCAGGATCAAGCTCCGTGCCGGGATCGGCGAGCAATGGATTTCTCGCCATGGCGGCCCGCAACATATTGGCCATTTCACGCGCCATTTTTTCCGCGTCGTCGATGTCACTGATGTCCGCTGGCAGCTCGGCCAGAAAACCGGCGAAATCGTGCAGATCCCCCCCTATCTGGGTGGCGAAATATTGCAAGGCCTGCACCAAAACCCCTTCCTTGAGCGGCCCCTTTGCGCCGGTGGCGCCAATCACTGGGGTCAGAGTGGCCGCGGCCATATGAACGGCACGGTCGAGCTCGTCCGGCTGATCCTGAATAGACGCGAAATCGGGCAATGAGGCCAAGACCAGCGGATTGCCGGCAGATATGCGCGGTGTCCAGATGACAATTTCAGCACTTTCGTGATAACGGGCGGCTTTCTCAACATCCTGCTCGGTAAAGGCTGAGGGAATCTGGGGCCAGCGATCACCAAGACGGGCGAGATCGTTATTCGTATCAAGGACAATGGCCGGAATGCCATGTAACACCGCCTCTTCGATGATGCGGCGCAGCAGCACGGTCTTGCCGGAACCGCTCCCCGCCAGAATGACCGTGTGGCGCGGCAGCATATCGAGAGGAATAGCATATGAGGCACGAGAGGCATCCGCTGCAACTCCAACCGGAATGGCCTTCTGATCCTCAACCTCATCAACGGCTTGCGCGCCTTCAACCGAAGGCGAAGAGGGAGCAGAAGCCGCCACCGAGGCAGTGCTTGCCGCCTGTTCTTCATTTTCGTCCTCGCCAACTTCGTTACAAAGCCCGGCTTCTTTGAACAGGGGGATGTCACACAAAGGACGCCGCTTTTTCAGCCAATCATCAAAACCTTCCGGCGCCTGATGCAGCATCTGCTTCAAAGCCACCATAAGGCGCAGATCATCATCGCTCAAAGCGATAAACCGGCCGCCCGCATTCTCAAATTCGCTGACCAATTGAGACGTTATTTTTCCGGAAGGCGGGGGCGAATTGCGCAGAATGAACAAATGCCGGAACGGCAAATTCCGGTCGATACCCGAATCGGTCACAGCTGCTTTCAGGCGAGCCTGAAAAGCATTGGCATGATTCTGATTGAGGACACGGAAGCAATAATGTTCCTCCCGGTCATTTTCCTCCCGGAAGACAATGCGCAACCGGCCATGCAGGGAGGGACGTTTGTGCTCAAAGTCTCCCCCCACCAATAAGTCCACATTATTTGTCAGTTGCGACTGACGCACATAGACCTGCAACACATCCCGCAACAGATCGCCATAAAGTTCATCTTCCCGTTTGGGATCGAGATATAGGCCGATTGCAGCGTCGGCTTTGGCCTGCTCAAACATGGGGGTGAGATCGAAATCGGCAGAAACCACCGTCGGCGATTGCTCGGTTGGGATAAAACTGGCCAGTTCGGTGACTTCCCCCAAAGTCTCACATTTTTTCCGATGCTGTTCGCATTTGATCAGGAATTCACGGGGACTAAGCCCAATGGCCGTCTCGAATGCCTCCGGGCGAAACGGCCAGGTTGGATAGGGCGGCGTAAAACCATGATTGGCATAAACCGGCGCAAGCCTGTTGCGCAGGATGGCTTCAGCCATTTCTTGTTTGTTGATCGGTTTGAGGAAAATGGGCTCATGAAAACGCTGGGTGGCACTCACCAAGGCCTTGTCCTTGAGAATGTTCCAACTGTCTTCCAGACACGACACCACGGTCATCGCCCGGCTTTTGACATCATGCAGTTCCATCAAGCCCCCTGCCAAGGCCTCGATCACCGATCTTGCCTTGCGCTCTTCGTCGTCGTTTGGGCTGGCGGCGGAACCGGCCCGCATATTGTATTCACTGATGATCGCATCGATCTGGTCAACGGCAATCAGCGTTGGCCCGGCAAGGCTCATGATCCAAGAGAGACCACGGACAATCTCACTGGGCGCACACTGGGGGGCCGTAAAGCCGAAAGTCTGAGCGTCTTTTGATGAAATTTCCACTCCCTGCAACCAGGAATGACCGATGCTGGCATCTTCGAAATCGGCGGAATTGAGCAATAAAAAAGCACGCAGAACATCCTGATGGGCCTGCGTCTTGCCCCTTGAGATATGGGAAAAAAGGTGCAAAAAAGTAGTGATGATCCGCTTGTCGATCACCACCTCTTTGGCTTTTTCCTGCTCGTTGTCGATGCCCAGTATATGAGAGATGAGCTTGGGCAGGCTGGGGGCGTGGGCGAACACCTTTTCCATCCTTTTGAGGATGGCTTGATATTGCAAAAGACCATCGGGCATTTGAACATGCAGCGAATTGAGGAAACCAAGGCAGGCCGTTGGCCAAAAATCCTTGACATCGACCAGATCGAGCAAGACAAACCAGCCGCCTGCCTCCCATACACGTTTGCGCAGCCTTCCGATCAGATGGGTTTTTCCCGCCCCCGGCTGCCCCACCACCACCGCACCAAGAGGTGTTGCCGTGGGCTCTTTGGTGCGGCGAAGGAAATTGTTCATCAAATCATCGGCAATCGCCTCATTGAGGGCTTCGACATGATAATCCCAGTCGCGCCATACACTTTGCAATTGCCTCGTCCAGTCGAAATCAACATCAACAAAGGCTGCAAAACCTGGATCATGTGACAGACCATTGGCTTTCATGATTAAACTCCAAAATACACAACGTGACGTGGATTGCCGCCGACTTTCAATGCTGCCGCCCGGTCGGCGCGGGTGATGTCCTGCTTATTGGCAAGGGCAATCAAAACAAGTTCCTCTTTTTGCTGCATTTCCAACAGGGCCCGATCAAGCTCTTCCCGCTTGATATTGGGTAATTCTTGGCGCAACTGATGCAGTCTGATCCGTTGCTTCGATTGGCCTTTGGTGAGCGAAAAATAAGCCTCTCGAACCCGTTTTTTGATGTCTTCGGCGCTTGCTGGCTGCAAAGCGGTGTCTGGCTCAGATTGCGCCTCGCCCCCCTCTTCGGCCATGAAGATTTCGGCAAAGACGAGATTGCGGGAGCGCAAGAAACTTTTGAGTTGGGTCAGGAAGGCCTGCATGATCGGCCCGGCGGCCGTCGAGCGAGCGGGCAGCTCTGCATCCAGATTTTCCGACGCCCAAGCCCATCCCTTGTCCGTGACCTCGATAACAATGGCGCGCTTGTCATTTTTGCGGCTCACAATCAGACCGGCACGTTCCAGGGAATCCCGCAGCGGCTTGGTGATCCGGGGCCTGATATCCTTTTGCAATCCCTTGCCGCCTTGAACGATCAGCGCCCAGAGAACGAGAACCTGCATGGGCTTGAGAGATGTTGACGTTGACATTGAAAAGCCTCCTTGAATCATTGCCAATTGGATTACCAATTGGCGCGCCGCATCCTGACAAAATCCCGAATCTTGTCGACACTCCTTTCGGTGTCATTCAAGACTTCCCGGCTGGTGAGGCGTAACACGCTGTAGCCGCTTAACTGAAGTTCATAATCCCGTTGACAATCGGCTTCATAAACATCCACATCCCTATGGTGATGAGCGCCATCCACCTCGACAAGAACACGCCCTTCCTGCCAGACCAAATCGACATTGAAACAGCTGCCACGTATGGTCTTTATGGACTTGTTGAAGGCAAATAATTGTGCAAGGTCGGGATCTTTGATCAGCGTCCGCGCAAGTTTTTGTTCCGCTGGCGAGTTGTGATGAGGACGCCCGCGCACCGTCCCCAGAAATGCCGCTTCCAGGGCTGTTTGACCGTTGCTGTCAGAAGCTTTTGGAAGGATGGAGCGCAGGACTTCGGCACCTGACCGTGTAACCGTATTTCGCGAAGGCTCTACATATATAGAGGCCCCATACAAAATACGCCGCAACCCAACACACGCCTCTGCCCCCTCCGGCAATAACAGAACAACCGCCAGCGGACCGTTTTCCGCCAGCCATTCCAGTGAACGCACCAAACCCGCGGCCTGATTTTCATCCGGCAATTCGGTGAGTTCAACGAGCAAGGTCAAACCACCAGCATGCAAGGCCAGGCAAAGTTGCTGCAACTCAACCTGCCTTGGCATATCGGGAAAACGGGGCACGCGATCGTCCAACACGAACGCAACCGCCCGTTCCGCCCATGGCAAAGACAGCTTGTTGTAGGAAGCTTGCTTTTTCAAAGCCGCCAATTTTATCGTTGCCGCTGCCCTTCCCGCCGCGGTGTTTTCACAACTCGAAAAATCTTCACCGGCATACCAGAAGGGCCA
This sequence comes from Hyphomicrobiales bacterium, assembly GCA_015494185.1. GTDB lineage: Bacteria > Pseudomonadota > Alphaproteobacteria > Rhizobiales > S144-35 > S144-35. Next base: position 9,512 of record WGBT01000422.1, read on the forward strand.
AAGGGAAAGCGCGGTGCTGGCAAGCTTATTGAGAACTGCCTCACTCAATCCCGCAATTTTCTCCAGTCGGGGCCGTATCATCAGTGGCAGACGTTCGTCCTCGGCAAGTTCCACATCGGCAAAAACGGTCTTGAGCCGGTCTGCAGAGACACCAATAAAGACACTGATCCTGCCCGCCGCCGCTTGGCTAATGCCCGCAACCAAATTCTCAGGTGATAGGGTTGCGAACTTCATCTGGTCCATGCTTCCACTCAAAAAACAACCAATTCCCCCAATCTCCCACACCTGTTGCGTTTTCTACGATCAGTATAGATAGAGACGGCTGACAACCTATTCTGAAGCCCCTAAAAAAGACTTAAATTTGCCGCTTTTGACCACGTTTCCGCCGCAATTATCGAGATTGATAAGGTTATGAAGATTTGAGAGGGTGTTCCCTCTTGTGCATGATGCGGCAAATGTGCATCTTTTTTGCAGCACAGAGTCATGCCGCAAATCGGCCAAGTCAGGGGTGATGGTTGACAACAAAAAGCAAACAGAAATCCCCGTTTTCTGGGGAATCCGATTGCTGAGGGAACCGATTTGTGAACCGAAATATGAACCGAAAAACGAAAACTGGCGTCATCCTTCATCTCTTGATGCTGTAAACAAGATGCTGGCTCCATGAGTTCTTTTCAGACCCAGGCCAATCAGGGTTATGCGTATGGCCTAGTCTGAAAAAGGTAGCCCTGACAGACCCCATAAAGCGCAAGCTTTAAGACATGAAGACATGGGGACCTGTCAGGCGCTGCCCCCTATCGCCGCCAATGAAAGCCATGGGCCTGCCACGGAAGCAGGACAGACAGAGTTACCAATTAAGGAGTAGGCAAATGTTCCCCCTTCCCCGCCTTATCCTCTTGATTGCTGCCTTTCTCGTCCCCCTATGGCCCAGCCCGGGTTGGGCCAATTCAGCCAACATCTTCACCAAAGCCGTCATCGAGAGTGCCTTGGTACTGAAAAGCCAGCTGCGTGAAACCGCCAAGCCCGGAAAATTATCCTCCCGAAGGTGGTTGCAGAAAGGCGACAAGCTATTGGCTTCCAACCCTGACGCCGCCTTGCACGCCTATGCCAAGGCGACCCAGGCACGCAGGGCCAGAGCTCAAAGCTGGCTGAAACTGGCAGCCACGCTGCTGACCGTAAAAGTCCCCCAACATTCTGATCCCGCAACGCTGCTACACAAGTCACGTCCTGATTGGATGAAAACGTCCAATGCGGGGCCGGCCGCCTATCTGGCCTATCAGGCTGCAAAGACACGGCAAGACAAGGCCGATGCTTTGGCGCTGCTCGGCCAGGCTTATGAACAGCAACAAAAATGGCGGCTGGCCTTGGCAGCTTATCGAGCCAGTCTGAAATGGGCCAAGAATGCCAAGGTGGCACGGCTTTATGACGACCTTCATGCCCGCAAGGGCTTCCGCATTATAGATCACGAGATCCACGCCGACAGCGCCACCCCGCAGGTCTGTGTGCGGTTTTCCGAACAATTGCCAAAACGTGGCGCCGATTTGGCGAAATTCATCAAGATCGATAACCAAGATCCCGCCGCAGTGACGGTCAAAGGCCAGGAGTTGTGCATCGATGGTTTCAAACATGGCCGCCGCTATCGGCTGACGGTGCGTTCCGGCCTGCCATCGGACAAGTTTGAGTCATTGCACAAAACCGCAACGCTGAACCTCTATGTTCGCGACCGCAGCGCCAGCATCCGGTTTTCCGGCCGCAGCTATGTCTTGCCCAAAACCGGTCAGGCCGGGATTCCTCTCACCAGCGTCAATGTCTCCGAAGCTGATATCACAATTTACCGGATTGGTGGCCGCAATCTGGTGGACACCGTTCTTGGTCGTAATTTTGGACGGCAAATCGACTCTTGGGACGCAAACAAGATCAAGAATAGGAAAGGCCAAAAAGTCTGGTCCGGCAAACTTCAGATCAAGCGCAAGCTCAACCAAGAGGTGGTGACCGCCTTTCCGATTGGGCAGGTTCTCAAATCCCTTGAGGCCGGCGTCTATGTGATGACCGCCAAGTCCAACGATAGCGAAGATGAAAGCTGGTATCCAATGGCCACCCAATGGTTCATTGTCTCCGATATCGGCCTGACCGTCTATCGCGGGGATGATGGCATTCACACCTTTGCCCGCTCCTTGGAAACCGCCAGCCCCCTTAGCGGAGTGAAAGTGAAACTGCTTGCGCGCAACAACGAGGTGCTCGGTGAAACCACCACCAATGCCGAAGGTTATGCCCAATTTGCCCCAGGCCTGGCGCGCGGCACCGGCGGCATGGCGCCAGCGCTGATCATCGCCGCCGATCCCCAGGCGGGTTATGCCTTCTTGAACCTCAAAGACCCTGGTTTCGATCTCTCCGACCGCGGCGTTGGCGGCGGCAAACCCGCAGGCCCGGTCAATGCCTTCCTTTACACCGAGCGCGGCATCTATCGGCCTGGGGCAACGGTTCACATCACCGCCCTTTTGCGTGATGACAAGGCCCAAGCGGTCACCGGCCTGCCGCTGACAATCGTGCTCACCCGCCCCGATGGTGTTGAGTACCGCCGTTTCGTAACCAAAGATCAGGGGCTTGGCGGCCGCACCCTCAGCGTTGACCTGCTCCCCACCGCAATGACCGGCACCTGGCAAGTTGCAGCCTATACAGATCAGAATGGTGAAGCGCTTGCCAGTGTTCGCTTCCTGGTTGAAGACTTCGTTCCCGACCGGCTGAAAATGGTGCTCAAGCCCAAACAACAAAAGGTTCGCGCCACACGCCCCACAACCATCGCTCTTGAGGGGGAATATCTCTATGGCGCCCCGGCCAGTGACCTGAAAGTTGAAGGCGAGCTCCTGATCAAGGCCAAACCCCACGGCATCGATGGCTTCAAGGGCTTTCAATTTGGCGATGCCGATGAAGATTTCTCGCCGATACGCCAAACGCTGGAGGCACTGCCCCGAACCGATAAAAGTGGCAAGGCCAAGCTGGCGATAAGTTTGCCCAAACTGCCGCGCACAACTCAGCCGCTGATTGCTGAAGTCGCGGTGCGGCTGCTAGAGCCTTCAGGCCGTGGCATCGAACGCAAAACCACATTGCAGCTGCTGCCCGCCCAACCGCTGATCGGCATCAAGCCGCTGTTTGCCAATGGTACTGTCGGGGAAGGTGAAACTGCTGCGTTTGAAATCATGGCCATGGGACGTGATGGCAAGCCAGCCCGCTTGCAAAATCTGCGCTGGGAGCTGTCGCGCGTCGAACGGCGTTATCAATGGTATCGTTATGAGGGCCGCTGGCGATATGAGACCATCACCAACACGAAACGGATCCGTGATGGCCGCCTTGACCTGCGCGCCGATAAACCCGCACGGCTGGCGATCCCGGTGGAGTGGGGCCGGTACCGGCTGGAGATCTTCACCGATGATGACAACGGCCCCTATGCACGGCTGAACTTCTCGGCCGGCTGGTATTCGGCATCCAGCGAGGCCGACACCCCTGACATTCTCGAGACCGCGCTTGACAAGGAGGGTTATGCCAGCGGTGAAACGGCGCAACTGCGGGTCAATGCCCGCTATCCGGGCCGCCTGCATATTGCGGTGATGAACAACAGGCTGATCGAAAGCCGCATGGTCGATATTCAAAAAGGCGGCAACAGCATTGCTCTCAAAGTCGGCGAGAACTGGGGACCTGGCGCCTATGTGCTGGCAACACTGTACCGTCCGATGCAGATCAAGGCCCGGCGGATGCCCGCGCGGGCGATTGGGATCGAATGGCTGTCTGTGGACCGCAAGGCCCGGACACTCGACCTGGCCCTTGAAGCGCCAGACCGTATCCGCCCGATGGAAGCGCTCGATATTCCGCTGCGGATCACGGGGCTTCAGCCGGGCGAGGAGGCCTATGTAGTTGCTGCTGCCGTTGACGCCGGTATTTTGAGCCTGACCCGTTTCAAACCGCCTGCGCCGGAAGACCGGTTTTATGGCAAAACCAAACTTGGCATGGAAATCCGCGATCTTTATGGCCGGCTGATCGATGGCATGCAGGGGGTTGCCGGCAAAATCCGCTCCGGCGGGGATGGCGGGCTGGAAGTCTCCGGCAGCCCCCCGGTGGAAAAACCGCTGGCGCGTTTCTCCGGCCTCATCAAGGTTGCCGCAGACGGCACCGCGACACTGCGTTTTGACATTCCCGCTTTCACCGGAACCGTGCGGGTGATGGCGGTGGCCTGGAGCCGGTCCAAAACCGGTCATGGCGTCGCTGATGTCTTTGTGCGCGATCCAGTCGTGATCGCTGGTACCACCCCACGTTTTCTGGCCCGCGGGGACCGCTCCAACCTGCATCTCAGCTTCGACAATGTGGAAGGCCCGTCTGGCACCTATAAGTTGCAGGTTGAAAGCCCCCATCTGCTCGCCAAACCAGCCGCCCACCAAACCTATCAGCTACGATTGGCCAAAGGACAGCGCCGCTCGCTGATGATCCCGATCAGAGCACTCAAGACGGGATTGGCTCAAATAACCGTCACCCTCACAGGACCAAAGGGCAAGATCAAGGTGGCGCGCAGCTTTGAGGTCCCGGTCAAGGCGCCCTTCCCGGCCATCACATCCCGCAGCGTGCATAAGCTGGCCCCGGCGGGCAGCCTGACACTCAGCCGCGATATCTTCACCGGGCTGGAGCCGGGCACCGGCAAACTCACCCTGGCTGTTGGTCCCAAACTGATGGGCGATATCCCGCTGATGCTCACCGCCCTCGACCAATATCCCTATCGCTGTTCCGAGCAGATCACCAGCCGCACCCTGCCGTTCCTTTATCTCTCGGCCATGGCTGAACAGGCGGGCATCAAAGGCGGCAAAGGAGAAGAGACCATCAAGGCCCGGGTTGAAAAAGCCATTGCCCGGCTGCTTTCCCGTCAGGACTCTGATGGTTCTTTCGGCCTGTGGTCGCCGGGCGGAAATGATCTGTGGCTGACGGCCTATGTCACCGATTTCCTGACCCGGGCGCGCGAAAAGGGCTATAAAGTTCCCAAAATCGCCTTTGAGCAAGCGCTCGACCAGTTGAGCAACTCGCTCGGCTATGCCAGCGCGTTCAAGAAAGGCGGCGAAGACATTGCCTATGCGCTTTATGTGCTGGCCCGCAACAAACGGGCCCGGATCGGCGATTTGCGCTACTATGCGGATGTCAAGATCAACAATTTCGCAACTCCGCTGGCTCAGGCGCAAATCGCTGCAGCGCTGGCCCTTTATGGCGACCGGCCCAGGGCCAAGCGGACCTTTGAAACAGCCCTTGCCGGGCTGCGCCAAAAGCTGGCCGCCAAAGACAAAAAAGACCAAGATGACAATAGCTATCACGGTGACAGCTTTGGCTCTTTGCTGCGCGATCAGGCCGCGGCACTTACCCTGATCTCAGAAAGCCGCATCGATGATCTTTCCCTTGGCGATATCGAACGGGCCGTTGACACCCAAGCTGGCAACAGTTTCACCAGCACCCAGGAAAAATCCTGGATGCTGCTGGCCGCCAATGCCCTGATGGAAGAGGCCCAAGGCTATGCTCTCGATGTCAATGGCACACCCCACAAGGGCTCTTTGACCTATACCTTGTCAGAAGACGAGCTCACCAAACTTGGGACAGATGGCTTCAAGCTTGGCAATCAGGGCCCGGATCCGGTGCGGGTGGTGATGACCCTGCAAGGGGCGCCGTTGACGGCTCCCCAAGCGGCTGCGCAAGGCTTCAGTCTGGAACGCAAATTCTACACGCTCGATGGCCGGGAACTTGCTTCACTTGATAAAATCAAGCGCAATACCCGGCTGCTGGTGGTGCTCCAGGCCGTCCAGACGACTCCCAAAGCAGGGCAAATTCTGGTTGTCGATCATTTGCCGGCGGGTTTCGAGATCGAAAATCCACGGCTGATTTCCTCGGCCGAAACCGATCGCTATGACTGGCTGCCCACGGGGCTGAAACCATCACACACGGAATTTCGCAATGATCGTTTCATTGCCGCTTACAAACTTTCCGGCAGTTCCGACTTGGACAAGCGGGTGATGACCATGGCCTATATGGTCCGCGCCACAGCCCCGGGCCGCTACACCCTGCCGCCTGCCAAGGTGGAAGACATGTATCGGCCCGAACGGTTTGCCCGCACCAAGACCGGCTCTGTGACGGTGCTGGCCGATTAATCCCCAGCGCACCGGTGACCTGAAGGCGGGCGAGACCGTTGAGGAAGCTGCTTGTGAGGAACGGCTTAGAGGCTGAGGCTGAGGCTGAAAAAATGAAGTTTCGCATTTGGCACGGCCGGCCGCATTGGCGAAGTTGGCGGTTTTGGCTGGTTGGCACTTTTGCCGCCGTGATGATCACGCCTCTGCTTGCCCTCCTCGCCTTTCTGGCCGCTGCGGCCTATCTAGGTCCGGTGCCACTTGACCGGGCGCAAGAAACTTCGGTCATTGTACTTGACCGGCAAGACCGTTTGTTGCGCGCTTTCACCACCCGGGCAGGCCGTTGGCGTCTGCCCGTCACCCCCGATCAGGTTGATCCGCGTTTCATAAAAATGCTGCTGGCTTATGAAGACAAGCGGTTTTACCGCCATTTCGGCATCGATCCGCTGGCCCAGCTTCGCGCTCTTTGGCAATTGTTGCGGCACCGGCGCGTGATCTCGGGTGGCTCGACCCTCACCATGCAGGTGGCGCGGCTGCTGGAACCGCGCGAAAACCGTTCACTCCGCGCCAAGCTGCGCCAGATGGTGCGCGCCATTCAGCTTGAACGGCGATTTTCCAAATCGGAAATCTTACAGCTCTATTTGCGGCTTGCCCCTTATGGCGGCAATATCGAGGGGGTGCGGGCGGCTTCACTGGCCTATTTTGGCCGTGAACCGAAACGCCTGACCATTGCTCAGGCGGCGCTGCTGGTGGCACTGCCGCAATCGCCGGAATACCGCCGTCCCGACCGCCGCCACAAGGCGGCCCTAAAGGCACGCAACCGGGTGTTGACCCGGCTCGCCGGTTACGGTGTCTTGAACGCTCAAGACATTGCCGGCGCTATCCGTGAACCTGTGCCCCATGCACGCCTGCCCTTTCCGAAAATCGCCCCGCATTTGGCGGAAGCGGAAATCCGCCGCCATCGGCAAAAGACGGTGCATCGTCTAACCATCGACCGGGATCTTCAAGCCCGGCTGGAAAAGCTGGCTTCCATCCAAGCGCTGCGCTTTTCCAAAAAACACTCGCTGGCAATACTTGTTGCCGATCATCAAAGCGGCGAGGTGCTCGCCTATATTGGCGCGGCCAACTATCTTGACCACAAAAGCCATGGGCCGATTGACATGGTCCAGGCCATTCGCTCGCCGGGCTCGGCGCTCAAACCCTTTGTTTATGCCCTGGGTTTTGAGGCGGGGCTTGGGCATCCTGAAACCCTGATCGAGGATCGCCCGGTGCGCTTTGGCGCTTACCGGCCGAAAAATTTCGATGAGCGTTTTCATGGAACGGTCACCATGCGTCAGGCCCTGCAACTGTCGTTGAACATTCCGGCCGTCAAATTGTTGCATGGTATAGGTCCCGCCCGTCTGGTTCGCCGTTTGGAAAGGGCTGGTGTGCAAATCCAATTGCCACGCGGGGCGGCCCCCACCTTGCCGGTCGTGCTTGGCGGGCTTGGCATCAGCCTGTTTGATTTGACCCAGCTTTACACCGCTTTGGCGCGCAATGGTGATCCCGTGGCACTCAACTGGAGGCGCACGCTGCCAGAGCGTCACCTCCCCCGCTTTCCAGACAATGCCGGTGCTGGTCTGTATGCAAGCTTCACCGCCAAGGCCCAGGAAGTAAAAATGATCCAGAAAGCGCCAAGCCCCAATCAACGCCCGGTGATGTTCACACCAGAAGCCACCTGGTATGTGCGTGACATTTTGCGCGGCACGCCCCCGCCCCCCAATGCAAGCGCCCGCAAGATCGCTTACAAAACCGGCACCTCCTATGGTTATCGGGATGCCTGGTCGATCGGCTTTGACGGCCAGCATGTGATTGGCGTCTGGGTCGGCCGGCCCGACGGCGCCGCCAGCCCGGCCATGACCGGCTATACCGCTGCCGCACCAATCCTGTTCGACGCCTTTCAGCGGCTTGGCAAGGACGAAAGCCCCCTGCTGCCGCGTCCACGCCAGGCCCTTGTCGCCGCCAATCATGAGCTGCCACCGCCACTGCGGCGCTTCACCCCGCCTGGGGAAGCCATCAACGATGCAGCGGTCGAAAAGCTGAAAATCGTCTTCCCTCTCGATGGTGCCCAGGTGGCCTTGGCAACCGGTGAAACGACAACCCCTTTTGAACCGCTGGCCCTGAAAGCGCGCGGCGGAACATGGCCTTTGACCTGGCTGATCAATGGCAAACCTCTCCCCGCCAGCCGCCGCCGCGACACGGTTTTCTGGACACCTGATGGGGAGGGCTTTACTGAAATCGGCGTCATCGACGCAACGGGCCAATATGCCAGCGTGCAAATCCGCATCGATTGATCAAAAGGTCTTTGGCCTTGCCCCTGATGATTCCCGTATTCCTATGGAGATCAATAAGACCGGCGGTTTTTATCATTGAGCGCGGATGCTTTCCGTATCCCCTTGAATATTATTCGTAAATTGAACGCTATACGTGTCGTGGTCAGGGGCCGCTGGTATCAATTGGCCTCAAGTAGATGTGAACCAATCCCCGACAGATCAGCCGCCCCCCAAGCCATCCTTCCAGAGCCCATCGTCGCTCGCCTCGTCCTTTCTTGGGCGAGCGGCGGTGGATGCGGAAGGATGGCGGGCTATCCTTCTGGTGAAAAGGAAGCGAGCTTCTGTACACTGACAAGCAGTCATTTGAAAGAAGCTCAAATCACCTCCACTCTTTCTTACATTCTTACATTTTCCCCACTGGACGGCGCTTTCAAGGTCTTTTAAAATTCCCCCAAGCTCAATGGAGTGAGATGCAAGGGAGACAATTTGGCATGGCTGGAAAACGGATTTTGATGCTGGTGGGGGATTTCGTCGAAGATTTCGAAGCCATGGTGCCGCAACAGATTTTGCAAACCGTGGGGCATCATGTCGATACGGTTTGTCCTGGTAAAAAAGCCGGCGATACGGTGGCCACCGCCATCCATGACTTTGAAAATGAGCAGACCTATTCAGAAAAACGCGGTCACAACCTGTTGATCACCGCCGATTTTGACAAGATCAATCCCGCCGACTATGACGCGCTGGTGATCCCCGGTGGCCGGGCACCAGAATATTTACGGCTCAATGAAGCGGTGCTTGACATCGTTCGTGATTTTGCAGCCGCTGAAAAGCCCATTGCCGCGATTTGCCATGGAGCGCAACTGCTCACCGCAGCCCGAGTGATCGAAGGCCGCGATATCGCCGCCTATCCCGCCTGCGGACCTGAAGTGGCACTTGCCGGCGCGCAGTATAAAGAAATCGACCTGGATCACGCTATCACGGATGGGCATTTCGTCACCGCGCCAGCCTGGCCCGCCCATCCCGCCTGGATGCGCCAATTCTTAGAACTGCTTGGCACTCAAATCAGCCACACTCCCACCAGTTCCGAGACGACCACGAAATAAGACGGACGGGCCTTGGCATTGAGGTGTATACTGTTCAATTTACGAAGAACATTCAAGGGGATACGAAAAGCATCCGCGCTCAATGATAAATGCCGCCAGCATAATACTGGCGGTATTGGTCCATTGGCAATTCATGCTTTCCCCCCTCTCAAAATTGAAGTGCGTGGATGGAAGGGAAGCCGAAGAGCCATCCTTGCGGAGCCATCGCCGCTCGCCTCACCACCCTTTCCGGGGCTCACCCCCTCCCGGGTGAGCGACGATGGGTCTAGAAAAATGGCGGGCTATCCTTCTGGTAAAAAGGAAGCGAGCTTTCCACCGTTAACAAAAACCAAGAAAGCCTTTGGAGAGAGAACGCAAGCCATGCAGAGCTTGTGATTGCTTGTCATTTGACCGCGGCTCATGCTTTCCCTCCCCCTTTGCAGACTAGACTTTAGAGAGATACCAGAGACATACCAGCCGCCCCTGACCTTCATTCGCATACCGTTCAATTAGTGTGATAAGTTCAAAGAGATACAAAAGCACCAGCGGTCAATGATCAATCAATAACGCAATAACGCCGGTATTCCTCGAATCGAACAGTATGCAGGTCAAGGCCGAGAACCACGAGTCTCTAAAATTGGGTTGAGGAAGCTACAGGGCTTTGACAATATCCTCGGTCATTTTCTTGGCATCCCCAAACAGCATCATGGTGTTGTCGGCATAGAACAAGTCATTGTCGATCCCGGCATAGCCTGGGGACAGCGAACGCTTGACGAATAACACCGTCTTGGCCTTCTCAACATCCAAAACGGGCATGCCCGCAATCGGACTGCCGGGTTGTTTGGCCGCCGGATTGGTCACATCATTGGCGCCAATGACATAAGCCACATCCGCCTGCGCAAACTCATTATTGATGTCTTCCAGCTCAAAGACCTCGTCATAGGGCACATTGGCTTCGGCAAGCAACACATTCATATGCCCGGGCATCCGCCCCGCAACCGGGTGAATCGCATATTTGACCTCAACCCCATTTTTCTTCAATTCATCGGCCATTTCACGCACCGCATGCTGAGCTTGCGCAACCGCCATACCATAACCCGGCACAATAATGACAGTGCCCGCATTTTTCATGATGAAGGCCGCATCTTCCGCCGAGCCACGCTTGACCGGACGTTCTTCTCGCCGGCCGGCTGATGCTGCTTCTTCGCCACCAAAGCCCCCCAAAATCACCGACAGGAAGGAACGGTTCATGCCCACACACATGATATAGCTCAAGATCGCCCCCGAAGAGCCAACCAGCGCCCCGGTGATGATCAAGGCGGTATTGCCAAGCGTAAAGCCAATACCGGCTGCCGCCCAGCCCGAATAAGAGTTGAGCATGGAGATCACAACCGGCATATCGGCCCCACCAATGGGAATGATAATCAAAACCCCAAGCAGAAACGCCACCGCCGCAATCGCCCAGAAATAACCATGGCTTTGCGCCACCGTGAACATATAGATCAGCCAAACTAGCAGCACCGCCAGGCCGATATTGATCAGATGACGGGCTGGAAGCAGAATAGGCGCTCCCGACATCCGGCCATCAAGTTTTAAAAAAGCGATTACGGAACCGGTGAAGGTAATGGCGCCAATGGCCACACCAAGCGACATTTCAATCAGGCTGGCGGTGTAAATCGCCCCCGGCTCACCAATCCCAAACGCGGTTGGCGCATTAAGTGCCGCTGCCGCCACAAAGACTGCGGCCAATCCGACAAGACTGTGAAAAGCAGCCACCAATTGCGGCATCTTGGTCATGTCGATGGAGCGGGCAATAAAGGCCCCAATGCCCCCGCCAAGCGCAAATCCGCCAAGCACATAGGCCCAGGCCTCCCCCTGCAAAGGCCAGGCAATGGCCAAGGTTGTGGCCACCGCAATGGCCATGCCCGCCATTCCTAAAAAGTTCCCCTGCCGCGAGGTTTCCGGCGACGACAGACCGCGCAAGGCGAGGATGAACAAAACGCCTGAAAGGAGATA
>WGBT01000423.1 GCA_015494185.1 Hyphomicrobiales bacterium
GCCTTATATCTGTCCTTGGGCCTTATATCTGTCCTTGGGCCTTATATCTGTCCTTGGGCCTTATATCTGTCCTTGGGCCTGTCCTTACATTCCATGGTGAGACACTGGCATTTTCCCAAACTTTGTCAAGGGCGCTTTCAAGCGCCGCGAAGCGGTTTCACCCTTGACAAAGTTTGGGAAAATGCCAAACCGCTTACCATGGAATGTAAGAACAGATCTGGCACTGTCTGCGGGAAGCGGGGCGGCTTTGGCAAGTCGAGCCCGGTGAAGGGCTGTGTAATCGAGAATGTGGGACAACATGATTGCCTGAGGCCATGGACACTGTCCAACTTCACCTCCAAACGGTGGATTTTACCCTTGCCCGGTCAAGGGCCAATGCGCTAGATCGTGCAAAAGTCATGATCTTAAACGCCTTGGAAACTTATGACAACTTCAGTTGACAACCGTTTTGCGCCCGCGGATCACCCACAGGTTCTACACCGTAAGATCGGGGTTTTGCTCATCAATCTGGGCACCCCTGACGCTACTGATTACTGGTCGATGCGCCGCTATTTGAAAGAATTTTTGTCCGATCGGCGGGTCATCGAGAAAAATCGCATCCTGTGGTGGCTCATTCTCAATCTCTTTATCCTGCCCAAACGGCCGATCAGTTCTGGTGAGGCTTATAAAGCGATCTGGAATGAGGCCCGCGATGAATCCCCATTGCGAACCATCACCCGAAGTCAAGCAGAAAAACTTGCCGCGGCTCTCAAGGACCTGCCCGATGTGATCATCGATTGGGGCATGCGCTATGGCAATCCGAGTATCAAAAGCCGCCTGGAAAGCTTGAAGGCCCAAGGCTGTGACCGGATTTTACTGTTTCCCCTTTATCCGCAATATTCCGCTTCCACGGTGGCAACGGTCAATGACAAGGCATTCGATGCGCTGAAACAAATGCGTTGGCAACCGACATTGCGGATTGTGCCCCCCTATTATGACGATCCCGCCTATATCACCGCGCTGGCAAACAGTCTGCGCGCGGGCATTGCGGCTCTTGACTTTGAGCCCGAAGTGGTCCTTGCCTCGTTCCATGGACTGCCGCAAGAATATTTCGACAAAGGCGATCCCTATTATTGCCACTGCCAGAAAACCGCCCGCCTGTTGCGGGAAGCCTTGGGCTGGGATGAAAACCGCCTGAAAGTCACTTTTCAATCCCGCTTCGGCAATGATCCGTGGCTTGAACCTTATACCGATGAAACCGTTCAAGAACTGGCGCGGTCGGGGGTCAAGAAAATCGCCGTGATCACCCCCGGTTTCGCTGCCGACTGTGTTGAAACCTTGGAAGAAATCGCCATGGAAAATGCCGAATATTTCCATCAGGCCGGCGGCGAGGACTATGCTCTCATTCCCTGTCTGAACGACAGTGACGGCGGTATTGCATTGCTCGAAACCCTGATCCGGCGAGAGCTGATGGGCTGGGTTTGATAGGTTTGAACGGATCGTGGATAACGGCTTCCCACGCGCGCTTCAAGATGTTACTTTTTGATGCAGGGTGTTATCCTCTTCCTATTGAGGCGTGCTTCAAGAAATCGCTATCAAGAAACAAACATATAAAGAAAATATGGCGGACCAGAGTAGAAACATCTCTTGAAATAGATAATGGATTTAAGTCTTCTTCAATCCTGATTGGGTATAAATTGCCACTATTCAATTTAAACTATATTCAAGCTTACTTGCCCAACGGCAATCACTCAATTAGAGCAACAGGGGTTTTTCATGGAAATTCTGGTCCTCGTTTTCATCGCATTGGCTGCATTTATCGTTTTTTCTTCCGTCAAGGTTGTACCGCAGGGCTACAATTATACCGTCGAACGTTTTGGCCGCTATACCCGCACCCTTGGCCCGGGGCTCGATTTCATCGTTCCTGTCATGGATCGTATCGGGGCCAAGATGAACATGAAAGAACGGGTTCTCGATGTCCCCAGCCAAGAAGTCATCACCCGTGACAATGCCATGGTTCAGGTCGACGGGGTCGCGTTCTTCCAAGTTCTCGATGCCGCCGCGGCTGCTTATGAGGTCCACCATTTGGAACGCGCCATTTTAAATTTGACCATGACCAATATCCGCACCGTGATGGGGTCGATGGATCTCGACGAATTGTTGTCCCGCCGCGATGATATCAATGCCAAACTGTTAAGTGTCGTTGATGACGCCACCAATCCTTGGGGGGTCAAGGTCACGCGTATTGAAATCAAAGATATCGCTCCCCCGCGTGACCTGGTCGATGCCATGGCCCGGCAAATGAAGGCTGAGCGGGAGAAACGCGCGGAAATTCTGGAGGCGGAAGGCCGCCGGCAGTCGGCAATTCTGCGCGCTGAAGGGGAAAAACAATCCGCGGTGCTGCAAGCGGAAGGCCGTAAGGAAGCCGCTTTTCGTGATGCCGAAGCCCGCGAGCGTCAGGCCGAGGCCGAAGCCAAGGCCACCCGGGTCGTGTCCGAAGCCATTGCTGAAGGTTCCGTGCAGGCCATCAATTATTTCATCGCCAACAACTATGTCGAAGCCCTCAAAGAATTGGCCAGCGCAGAAAATCAAAAGGTCTTGATGATCCCTCTCGAAGCCTCCAGCGTGATCGGCTCTCTGGCGGGACTGGCCGAGATCACCAAAGAAACCTTTGGCAATAATTCAAACGGACAGTCCCATCGCAATAACGGCCATGGCAACGGCAAGCCTCCCGCCTCAACCAGCGTGCCGACGGTCTGATACAGATGCTTAATAATTTTAAAGTGTCTTGATAAAGGGGCAAGGCTGTTTCATGGCTGATCTGTTTCCCACCATTGCTTCTCTTGGCTCCTGGAACTGGCTGATTCTTGCCGCCGTTCTGTTGGCGGCAGAAATCGTCGCGCCAGGCTTTTTTCTGCTCTGGTTCGGAATTGCCGCTATTGCGGTGGGGCTGATTGCGTTTTCGACCGATCTTGCCTGGCATTGGGAAGTGTTGATTTTCGGACTATTTTCGGTTGCTGCCTTTGTCATCGGCCGCAAATATTTCCGCCCCATGCCGGGGGACACCGACAAACCCTATCTCAATCAACGCTTGGCGCAATATGTCGGCCAAACCTATCCGCTGGCCACCGAAATTGACAATGGCCGCGGCAAGGTTCGCATCGGTGAC
>WGBT01000424.1 GCA_015494185.1 Hyphomicrobiales bacterium
CGTTTTAACTTAAGTTAAATACTGATATATACATAGTTCTGCAAAGCATGTAACCATGTCCTAATGAAGTAGAGGCTGGTAAGTCTTGTGAAGACTGCGTCCGTCTGGTCTTTATCTGGAGCTTTGGCGCCATGAGGCCATGGGTATGCTGGTTGCATGAATGTCACGCTGGCCGTTTATTTGCATATTTCGCCCGCTATCAACCTTGCGATGACGAAAATTTCGTTGAGTGTTGTCAAGAGATGGAACTAACTAGTATTGCCTTGTGGGAATGGCGATACACAATCATGGCGGTCATGCTGGACAATTCAGCTGGATGGGATGGCTGAGAGATGAACGCTGTGTCTAAATTGGGGATTGTGAAAATGACTGAGACGTCTCAAAAGGCGATGACAGCGGAACAAGGGAGGGAGACGCCACAGGTCCCGCCAAAGCAACAACAAATGCCCAAACATGTCGCCCAGCTTGGCGAAGAAGAAAGTGTTTGGTTCAAATTGACCTCGTTGCTCAAGGCCGACGATCCCATGAGCACCCTGCAACGCATGGCAGAGCGCTATGGGGGGATTATTCCCATCAAGTTAAAATCACAGAAAATCTGGTTCATCACGGAGCCGGAATATTATGCCCATATCCTGGTCAAAAAGCCCGACAACTATGTCAAATATTTCCATGGCATGTCGGCGATCTTTGGCAAAAGTATGATCACCATTGATGGCGCCTTGTGGAACAAGATCCGCAAGCCCCAGCAACCAGCCTTTCATCCCAATGCATTTGAAGGTTATTTTCCCTATTTACAGGGGGCGCTCAATGACAAGATAAGCCGCTGGCGTGGTTTCGCCCGCAGTGGTGAAACCATCGAGATGGTGGAAGAAACCTGGACGCTGGCAGCCGATATGGTCTGCAAGGCGCTGTTCGATCGGGACATGCCCTTTAATCCGCATATGGTGTTTGGCGCCGTGAAGACCTACACCAATGTCATGGAGCACAAAAACATCCGGTTGCGCAAGGTCAACGGTCAGCTTCAAGAAGCCAGCCAGGAGGAAGCGGCCAAGGCAATGGATTTATGGATCAGCATTCCTGATACGGTGATTGGCGCGGTTGAAAAAGATCATCGGGAGAAACATCTTCTGAAAATGTTGCAAGCCGCTGAAAACGATCCGGATTTTCCTGAATTCGATCATCAGCAGACCCTGGATGAAATGAAACAATATTTGTGGGCGGGAACTGAAACCACAGCCCTGACCTTGTCCTGGGCGATGTATATCAGTTGGAAATATCCTGAAATCGCTGAGAAAATCCGGGCCGAAGGGGAAGCAGTTTATGGCAATCGGGAGATGACCTGGCCAGATGTTGCTAAGCTTACCTATACCCGGCAAGTGATTCAGGAAACCATGCGGGTTTATCCGCCGGTTTGGGCTTTGATCCGGACCGCTGCTGTTGAAGATGAGATTGGCGGGCATAAGATCATGCCTGGTGATCGAATGGTGATGTGCACCTATGTCACACATCACGATCCCAAATATTGGGATGAGCCGGAAAAATTCATTCCTGAACGTTTTGAGAAGGAGCGTGTCAAAGCGCGTGCCAAATATAGCTATTTGCCTTTTGCGGCTGGCAAGCGGGCCTGTATCGGCGGAACCTTGAGCCAGGTCGAAAATACGATGGCCTTGTCACAACTGTTGCGGCGTTTCCGCCCTGAATATGTCGGTCCCGATCCGGCAGAAATCAATCCGACAGTGACCCTTACCCCCAAAGGGGGCTTACCATTTAAGATTCATGAACTGAGCTGATGGGCCTTGTGTCGGCTTCTTTCAGCTTCAATGTCTTACGGGCATTTTTCGCTTCAGAAACAGAATTTTTTAGAGCGTGTTCCGAAAAATACTGTTTTCTCTTTGGAACACGCTCTTGATAGTTTGGATGGGCCGTTAGCCCTCTGCGTCATTGGCGGGGGCGGCTTGCAACTGGCCGTAATTTTCCACGCCAATATTGTTCAGCAGATCAAGCTGGGTTTCGAGAAAATCGATATGGCCTTCTTCGTCGCTCAACAGTTCCTCGAACAGGGCCATTGAGACATAGTCACTTTTCTCGCGGCACAGATCGCGGGCTTTCACATAAAGTTCGCGGGCGGAATATTCCGCGGCCAAATCGGCTTCGAGCACTTCTTTGATATTTTGACCAATTCTCAGCGCATCGAGTTTCTGGAGGTTGGGGTGCCCTTCGAGAAAAATAATGCGTTCGATCAGCTTGTCCGCATGATGCATTTCTTCAATGGATTCTTCGCGGTTTTTTTGGGCGAGTTTTTTGAAGCCCCAGTCATCGAGAAGCCGATAGTGCAGCCAATACTGGTTGACGGCGGTCAGCTCATGCCGAAGGGCATCGTTGAGAATATTGATGACGTCCTGGTCGCCTTTCATGGGGAATCCTTCCTGTGTCGTTACGATTGTTATTGGGTTTCGTTTTGGTTTTGTTTGTTTTGCGGTTCGTTGTCATTCAAACCGCTTTTCAACATTTCACAATCTTTGCCGCCCGGCCGGGGGGAACGCGGGGGCGGCAGATAGCGCCCATCCTGTTGCATTTTTTGCAATATTTCATAGACCATGGCAACAAAATGCGGCATACACCCTCGGCAATTGGGAACATGCCCCATGCCATGATAGACCATTCCTGGCGTGATCAACGCGCCTGGATTTTCGGCAACAAGGCGCTCGATTGTCAATTGAATATTGGCGCTGGTGATCACATTGCAGGAACACACGATCATGCAAAACGGGACTCCTTGTCATGGTTTTACGGCACAGATGGGGAATGGCTTGCAATTTTACAAGCGTGTTTATACTGCAGTTTTCAAGCTTTAGGAAATTTCTTAATGTATTGTATAAGATGTGGCTTTTTTGTCTGTCTTTGACAGACGTGATGAAAGTGCCAGGCTCAGGCTCATTCTCATGAATTGTGAGGCTGGAGCCAGCGGGCTGATTTTCCAGCGGGCTGATTTTGATGTCATTTGTCGGGGCAAGAGCGGGTAAAAAGGATTTGGAGCGGGAAAACAAGGCTTGTGGCAGATACGACAGCCAAATACGATAGCTAAAGCCCCAAGTTCTCAAGGCGCAGCAACCTAGCCAAAATTTCAGATTAGAGGGTTATTATGCCGTAAAAAAGGCACTTTTTTGTGGGGGGATGCGTCTGCCCGGATAGCCTGAAAAACTGGGCTCCAAGCCATTGATCTAACCGTGACATTGGCCCTCTAAGTACTGGAGAGTAACATCGTTCAATGCTCGAACTTTTGCGCAGATTGATCCGTCTGGTGGAATGGACCATTACGCTGCCAATACGTGCCCTGTTCCTGGTGCTTGGAGTGATCTTGAGCCCGCGGTTGGGGTATTTCCGTTTTGCTTTGGCGCCTGTGGTGTTGTTTCTCTTGGCGGCTTTTTTGCTGGTCTATGTCTATGCGCCAATCCGCGGCTATGCCGGGCTGCCTACCATGGGGGAGGTGCTGAAATATGCCAATGAACGGTCCTTGGGAACCGCGATTAGGGACGCCAATGATCGCTATGTCGGGATTTTTGATCCACGGCTTGACAGTCAGCGGGATTTTCTGCCCGGTCAGGTGCCGGTCGAAATTCCGGGTTATTTCGTGGCCTATCCAGATCACAAATCACTGCATGTCACCGAAGTTCCGGAACATTTCTGGGCCTGTCTGAAATATCATGAGGACCGCTATTTGGGCAAATGGTGGGGCAATCCGTTTGGCATCGATCTTTTTGGGGTCTTGAAGATCCCGGTCTCGGCGGTCAAGCGCACCCTTGCTAGTGGACGGCCGCAAATTGGGGTTGGTGGCTCGACCCTGTCGATGCAATTGGCGCGGGTCTTTTTCAAGAAACCGCCTGATCCTTCCGAATCGATTGGCGAAAAGCTTGGCCGTAAGTTGAAAGAATGGTGGGTGGCGCCAGTGATCCAGCGCATGCTGATAGGAGAAGGTGATTATGCGCCTTTGAAGCGTTGGGCGGCCAATCATCTGCCGATGGGTCAGCGCACGGGGGGCCAGCCGCTTTATGGCATTGAGCAAACCGCTTTGACGATTTTCAAAAAGCC
>WGBT01000425.1 GCA_015494185.1 Hyphomicrobiales bacterium
TACCATCATCGGTTGGGCCCGCCATGTGGATGCGCTGGCGCATTTCAATGAAAAGTTGATCGAAGCGCATATCGAAGAACACAGATAATACCGGCGGTATTTATCATTGACTTTTCCATGCTTTCCGCATCCCTTTGAAGTTTCTTTTTTAATTGAAGGGTATACGAGTTAAGACCCAAGGCTGTTGCTGTAAAAAGTCGAGCTTTGACCTGCCTGACAACGCCAGGCTTTCGCACACCGCTTATATCAAGGATTTTTGATACGACACCTTACTGTGGTTATTGGCTCAAACCTGTCCTTAGTTTCCATGGTGAGCGGTTTTGCATTTTCATGAAGTTTGTCAAGGGCGCTTGCAAGCGCCGCGAAGCGGTTTCAACCCTTGACAAACTTCATGAAAATGCCAGGGTCTCATCATGGAAAGTAAGGACGGCTCTAACACGGCTGTGAGGCCAAGTGAAAACTTTTACAGATATAGACAAGCCCCCTAAACCGCTCCGGCGGAAAGCCGCCCCGCCGCCGAAAGGCACGCAGACACGGCAACAGGCATTACAGGTCCTCAAAGCGGTGTTGCGGCACAAACAGCCGCTCAATCAAGCCCTGGAGCGGGTTTTCAATAGGCCTGACAAAGGCGGGGCGGCGGGGCAGGAGACGGCGCGCCGCGACCGGGCCTTTGTTCGCGCCCTGTCAACCTTGGTGTTGCGCCGCTATGGCCAGCTACAGGCGGTTTTCAACAATTGTCTCAACTTTCCCTTGCGCGGCAAGACCGGTGATTTCGAACTGATCATGCTGTTGGCGCTGGCGCAGCTCTTGTTCCTGCAAACTCCGTTGCATGCGGTGGCCGCGATTGCCAAATATCAGACCGGCCGTGATCCCAAGGCGCGGCATCTCGGTAAATTGCTAACAGCGGTTTTGCGCCGGGCTGGGGAAGAAGGGCCGCAAATGCTTGCGGCGCAAGATGCGGCCAGATTGAACACCCCCACTTGGCTCTGGCAGCATTGGGAACAAGCTTATGGGGAGGCGGTAACCCGAAAAATCGCCCTGGCCAATCTGCGTGAGGCGCCGTTGGATCTGACCGTGAAATCCGATCCTGAGCGCTGGGCCAAGCGGTTGGGGGGCCGGGTTTTGCCAACGGGAACGGTGCGGTTGGAGCTCGCGGGACAGGTCGAGGAATTGCCCGGCTTTGACGAAGGTCAGTGGTGGGTGCAGGATGCGGCAAGCGCCCTGCCGGTTCGTCTGTTCGGCGATATCACAGGGGCGCGGGTGGCCGATCTATGTGCCGCTCCTGGGGGAAAGACGGCGCAGCTTTGTGTGGCGGGGGCCAAGGTGACGGCCATTGACAATTCACCCCGCCGGATGGCGCGCTTACAGGCCAATTTGAAACGGCTTAATCTGCAGGCGGAAACCGTGATCTGTGATCTGCTCAGCTATCAGCCGGAACCCCAGTTTGATGCGATCTTGCTGGATGCGCCATGTACGGCGACCGGGACCATGCGTCGTCATCCCGATCTGCCGCATTTGAAGGGGCAATCCGATCTCTTGGAATTGGTTGAGTTGCAGCAAGCGATGTTGGCCCGTGCAGTGAACTGGCTGAAACCAGGGGGGCGTCTGGTCTATTGTACCTGTTCTTTGCAGCCTGAAGAGGGGGAGGGGCAAGTCGAAACCGTGTTCGAAACCTTCGCCACGCTCAAACTTGTTCCGCTCAAGGCGCAACCTTTGGGTTTTGCCGAAGATTGGATCACCGATCGGGGGCTGTTGCGCCTGTTTCCCTTTCAGGCCCCCGACCACGCCTTTCCTGATCAGGGCATGGATGGCTTTTTTGCCGCCTGTTTCGAAAAGCTCCAATAAGGTAATCTTTTGGGGCTCAAAAATGGTCCTTGCGGCGGCGCAATTCGGCAAACACGGCAACGGGGCTGGCGCCTGTAAGCCCCAAGGCGGCTTGAATTTGCGCGTTGTCCGTTCGCAGAAACGGGTTGGTCATAAGCTCCAGCGATAGGGGGACCGGAAGGGTGGGCTGGCGCGCCCGCCGCAGCGCCTTGACATTTTCCAGCCGCTCGCGCAGCGCGGCGTTGTCTGGGTCGATCTCGATGGCGAATTCCCCATTGTTCAGAGTGTATTCGTGACCGCAATAGATTTGGGTTTCAGGGGGCAGGGCCGCCAGTTTCTGTAAGGAGTGGAACATCTGTTCCGCGGTGCCCTCAAACAGCCGCCCGCATCCCAGCGAAAACAGGGTGTCGCCGGTAAAGACAAGTTGCGCATCCGGCAACCAGTAACTGAGATGGCCGCGGGTGTGTCCCGGTGTTTCGAGGACTTTCACTGGCTGGCTGCCAAAGCGGAAAGTATCCCCCTCGCGCACCGTCTCATCGAGACCGGGAATCCGCTCACGGTCAGCCGCAGCGCCAATGATCTTGCAGCCGGTTTCCTGTTTCAGCGCCAGATTGCCACCGGTGTGATCATGATGATGATGAGTGATGAAAAGATGGGTGAGCGTTAGGCCCATGGCATCGAGCTTGCGGCGAATGGCGGCAGCATCAGGCGCATCGATCGCCGCCGTGACGCCGTGTTCCGGATCATGCAGCAACACACAGAAATTATCGCTGCGGCAGATGAATTGATGAATTTCGAGAGCCGTCAAGTCGAACACCTTCCATGTCGCAACAACTGTCTTGGGCTATGAGAACTAAATGAACAAGCCTAATCATACCAGAGGTATTTATTGTTGACCGCTGACGTTTTTCGTACCCCTTTGAACTTTTTGCGTTAATTGAACGGTATACGAGCGAAGGTCAGGGGCCGGTAGTATTATTGAAATATTGCATAAAGTGAGCGGCATACAAGTCGATGTCAGGACGCAGACCTTTCTCAGGCTATTTTGGCCTGAACCTGTCCTTACCTTCCATGGTGAGCGTTTTTGCATTTTCATTATGGAAGATAAGGACGGATCTGACATCGTTTAAAAAACAAAGTTTATAAGAACAAAGCTCTCAGAACATGTTCATCGTCTCTTTCATGGGTGTTGTTAACGGGTATGGAGGTTGTCAACAAGAGTATTAGGCCGTTGGTTGAACGCGCCCGTTTTGTGTTTTTTTGTCAAGCTCACTCTCGTCATAATCTGGTCCTGGATCATCGGGCGGAATTTTCGCCCCGTTACCCGAAGTGTTATGCTTTTCGGCATTTTCCGATAGATCTGTTGCGGTTTCTTCAATATCCGTTGCGCTATCAACGGATCGTGTTCGAGAAGCAGACGTCTTGCCCGGCTCATCGGGTTCCGGCTCCAAATCTTCAACAGCAACAATCTCGGTGCTGGTTGCTTGCCCCGCAGTGCCAACGGAAGGCGGTACAGGGGTGGGGGCGGTTGGAAGCGCCATCAGATCATCGAGAATGAGGTCATTTTCTGCCGTCATGCCCCGTTGATCGGGAACCCGCCATTCAAAAGCGTCGAGGCGGCCGGAAATCGGTGAAACCGGTTCCCAGCTATCGGAAATATGGCCATCGGCAATCCAGACCGGATCACGCGGGGCGCGCAACGCCCGCGCCAGCCACTCACGCACCCGTCCCTTGTCGCCAAATTCGCCCCCTTCAATCCGCGCCATCAAGGTGCAAACCCGCGCCGAAGGATTGTTTTCAATGAGCGGTTTTAGATTGTTGCGGGCCTGTTTCCAGTTCCGCGCCTCAATGGCGGCATGGGCCAGCGCAATACGGCTTTCGATATGATTGGGAAGATCACGGGCCAATTGTTCGATCCGCTGGAGACGGTCCCGCGGACTATCCCCATGACGCAAATAGGCAAAGGCGGTGGCCAGATCAGGATGGGGGGACAGCCGCCAGGTTTTACGGATAATCTGGGCGGCGCGTTTGATATTGCCGTCATTGGCGAGAAGCCGTCCGGCGATTTCTGCGGCCGGCACCAGATCCGGTGCTAGGGCATGGGCATCGAGGGCCATTTGCAGGGCCTGTTGCGGGTCGGTGTCTTCGAGCTCTTGCGCCCGTGCGGTCAACAAAACCGCCTTCCAGCGTTTCAGCACATGCCGGTTGATCGAGCCGCCAAATTTGGCCTTTTGGAGGGTTTCCAATGCGCCCTTCCAGTCTTGGGCGCGGCACTGCAGATTGAGCAATCCTTCAGCCGCCCAACGTACCGAATTATTCAGTTTCAGGGCACGTTCCGCATATTGCCGGGCGGCTTCCAACTGTTGTTCACGCTTGGCTTCCGAAAACAGGCCCCGTAGACCCAATAATTCCGTTTCGGGCGATTCCAGCATCGACTCATAGATCCGTTGCACCATCAACCGATCGCCAGCGAGCTGTGCTGCTTGGGCGCGCAACAGGGCTGACATCGGCTCATTGGGCAAACCGCGCGCGGCTTGTTTGGCATATTTGCGAGCCAGCCGCGCATCGCCGGCGCCCACAGCGATCAAGCCGCGGCTGAGCGCGGTCAAGCTTTTTTTGTTGCGGCGTTGGCGCAGCCGGTTGAGAATCATCGCCGGTGATGAAAGCAAACTGGTAAAGGCCGACCAGGCCAGCCACAGCATGAAGAGGGCGAAAGACAGGCCAATCACCGCGACAAAGATCGAGCTGCTGAATTCATAGCCTCCCCATTTGATGTCGATACTGCCGGGTTGATCGGCCAGCCAAGCCAGCGCGACCGTGACCGCAACAATGCCCGCAAAATATAAAATGGCACGAATCATGGGTGCTATTCCTGTCTCATATTCGTTCTATTTTTCTATTTTCGTTCTGTTTCCGCTAGTTGACGGAGCGGCCGAGTGAGTTGCCGCCCAAGGCCGCCATGATCCGCTGCTCAATTGCCTCAAGGGTTTTGTTGGCGGCATTACGCGCTGCAACCTGTTGCAACCATGGCGTCAATATCTTGCGCGCTTCGCCTTTGAGGCCCTGTCCTTCTTGTTCGACCTTATCCAGATCCCCGTGTTTCAAGGCTTCCTCGATCCGTGATAAGATCGCAAGGGTGCTGTCTCCGGCAATGGGACCGGTTCGTTTCACCTTGACGACACTGCGCGCACTCGACATCAGCTGATCCACCCAGCCCCCCGATGAGCCGGTTTGCTCAGCAGCCAAGGCATGTTGCGATTTGGCTTCAAAGCTCTTTCGCAATTGGGCCAGTGAGGCAATCCCGGTGTTTTGATATTGTTCCAGCACCGTCAAATCCAATTGTGGCGGAGCCAGCCGTTTAAAAGCTTTAAGGGTTGTTGAATAAGGTTTATCTTCTGCAACCGCGCGTTTCAAGTTGCCAAGTGCAATGGCCAGTGCGGTGTTGCGCCCTTCGGCCTGGGCCTGTTTTTCCCGCGCGATAAGACCTGCGACCTGCTGTTGCAATGTGTTGACGGAAGCGGCCAGCGGGGCCACTTGATTGCTGATATTTTGTTCGATATTGGGCAGGGCTGCAAGCTTTTGCCCCTGGGTATCGATGCGCAGTTTCAGCGTCTCGACCAAGCCTTGCAATTCGGTAAGCCCGGCTTTGAGCTGGCTCAATTCCGTGTTCAGTTGTTCAATGGAGCTGTTCAAGGGGGGGAGCTGTTTGAGCGGCACAAAGGTCTTGGCCACCGCTTGCCTGTTTGCGTCCAGACTGGTGGCGAGCTGCTTTGATAGTTCCTTTTTCACCGCCGCCAGTTTTTTGTTCAACCGCCGTTCCAGACGGCGCAGGGCGCGGCTGCCTGGTTGTTTGCTGTCAAGGGCAGCCAATTGTTTAAGTTCCGTCTCCACCGCCGACACGCGTGTGGACAATTGATCGGCGATTGTCTTTTGCAGCTGATCGACGGTTTTTTGGGTGGCCTTCCCTGAGCCGTCAAGAGCGGCGAGTTTTTGCTCGGCAGTGGTCAGCCGCCGTTGCAAGTCTTCAATGTTTTGCGCGGACTGGCTGTCTCCCAGCTTGGTTTCAAATTGTTGTTCGAGCGCCTTGAGACGATCGGCAAGGGCGCTGTCTTGCGGGCTTTCCGCTTGGAAAGCGGGAAGTACAGGGGCGATTTTGTCGCCAAAGGTCCCAAGCCCCAAAACCACCAGCACGCCGCCAAGAATACCGGCCAAGCCATGGGAAAAAATCCCGCCGCCGCGTGCGGGTTTTGCCGTTGTGACCGGAGGGGATTGGGGGGATGAAGCTGCTGCCGCTGCCGGCTCAGTGGTTTCCAATTCATCCGATTCAGATGATGTTTGCGGTGCCTCCTCGGCTGGTTCCTCTTCCGTGAGCGGGGCGGAAGGGGGCGTTTCCGCTGCCTTTTCTGGTTCGTCCTGCGCGGCCAGCCCGGCGGGTGAGGTTGCCTTACCGTCATTGGCGGGGGCCACCTCGGCTTCAACAGCGGGTTCGACGATCCGCACACCTTCATCGGGATCGATTTCCGATGCCGTCAGTTCCAAGGTCGGTTGGGGTTTGCCGCCGGGGCGGGATTTACGTCTTCTTTTGGCCATTTCCTGCTCCTCAGCCATGCCCGGCAATGTACTAATGTATCATTAGCCGAACCTATCATTTCTTGATCAATTGGTATTATTAACGGGGTTGTTCTTCAATTGATATGATTTTTGTGGTTGTCGTTAATCATAGCTATGAGGGCTTCAAGTCGAGGCGTGGGACTGACTTTGATCGTGGTTTCAAGTCCTGTCAATGATTTTGCAACATTTGGCGAAAGGCAAAAACAGATCATTGTGGTCATCATGGGGCCAAGATCATGTTTTTTGATCAGTTTGACAAATATTTTTGCGGTTCGCGGTGACAACAGCATCACGGCATCTGGGGGCTTGGCCTTTAATGCCGCCAGCATATTTGCCGGGATGGCCTGTAACGCCCGGCTTTCATACATGACAGGCTGGTGTATCTCGAAATTCAGCCGCGCTAGTTCGGCGCCAGTATCGCGCGCCAAATGCCGTCCTGCAAGATGAATGAGCGGGCCTTTTGTTGGTGCAAAGCAACGGGCGATCAGGTTGGGCAGGCTTTGCGCCGTCTGATCACCGAGCAAAACCGTCTTGAACCCCATCTGCCGGGCCAGCCCGGCGGTGGCGGTGCCGACACAGACGA
>WGBT01000426.1 GCA_015494185.1 Hyphomicrobiales bacterium
ATCGTATACCGTTCAATTTATGAAGCCCCTCTTCAAAGGGATACGGAAAGCCCCCGCGGTCGATAAAAAATACCTCCGGTATAACAGCTTGGCAAATGTAGATTTTTCCGTTTAAACACAACCCATCATGAAACATCGTCTTCTTTGCGTTTTTGGGGGTGGCCGAACAGGGTGGCGTCTTGATGGGCGTTTTCGCTGTTTTCAAACTCCAAAGTGGAATGGCGGATGGTGAAACGGTCGCGGAGCATCTGTTTGATCGCGCGCTTGATCGCCTCGATATCCGACCAGTCCTTGGTGTGAACCACAACATGGCAATCAAGGGCGGGTTCATGTTCTTGCATCTGCCAAAGATGCACATGGTGGACGCGCGCAACCCCCTTGATGCTTTGCAAAGCCCGCACCACTTCGCTCCCCTCGAGTTCGGGAGGACTGCCCAGCATGAGCAGCCGAATAGGACCGTTGATCTCGGTAATCGACAAATAAAGGATATAGCCGGCAATCAAAAGTGTCACAATCGGGTCAATCAACCGCCAATCATAAAGCAGGATCAAAGTCCCCCCAAGAACGACCGCCACCGAGGCCAGCGCATCCGATAGGTTATGCAGGAACAGGGCGCGCATATTCATACTGCCCTTTTGCAGCGAATAGGTGAGCAAAGCGGTCAGGGTATCGATAACAAGCGCCAGACTTGCCAAAATCACCACCGTCCAACCTTCCACAGCCGGAGGCTCGACAAGGCGCATCCCGGCTTCATAGATTAGGTACAGCCCCACGATGATCAAAGTGGTGTAGTTGACAAGGGCGGCCACGATCTCGATACGGCCATAGCCAAAAGTCATGTGCTCATCGGCTGGACGGCGGGCAATCTTTCGCGCAAAGAAGGCGATCAACAGCGAGGCCATGTCAGAAAAATTGTGCAGCGCATCTGCAATCAGCGCCAGGCTGCCCGCCAAAAGGCCGCCGATGATCTGCGCGACGGTCAACAGCGCATTGGCAAGGATGGCGATTGAAACCCGCCGGTCACCACTTTGCGGATCAAACGCTGAAGGATCATGGTGATGGGAATGGCCCATGGATTTTACAATTATCTCCTGATAAATTTAAATGCGCACCTTGTTTTTCTTATCTTGTTTTGCTGTAAAGCGCCATAACCCGGCCTGAAACAGCCTCCCTCAAGGCCCCCACTGCGACCTGCTGTCACCTCGAAACAAGGCAAAAAATCAATAGATTAAGTGCGCCACGGATGGTGAAAAATCAAGCTTTGACAGCCCAATTGACAAGCGATTCAGTTGCGGCCAGTGGCCTAGACACCTGTGGCCTAGACAGAAGTGGATTGAGGAACCATAATACCTGGTATAAGAAGTGAAACACGAGACTGGAGATCACAGATACTGTTTGCGCCGTCTGTGCTTTCCATGGGCCGGCAAGCTGGTCTTGTCAGTCAGGCTGTGTGTGGATTTTCCACATGGGGCATGATAACCTACGGTCAATAAGGGGCAGAGAAGCGCAGAAGTTTTTTGGCAAACATAGCTTACATAATAGCTTGCGCAAAATAATCTGCATGGGCAGAGGCTTCTCTTCAGGAATAGGCTCAGAAACAATACTTAAACTTATACAAAACTGAATAAAAGAAATTGAAATCAATATGAAACCAGCCAAAGCGGGGCTTTCTGAGACGAACGCTCCTTTGACCACGCAAGAGGTGCGCCGATTTATTGGCTGCGTGGGCTTTGGCAAACAATTTAGGGGTAAACTATGATTAGATCAGAACTCGTGCAACGGATGTCGGAGGCTCATCCGCATTTGAAACACAGTGATATTGAAGATGTTGTCGCCGTTATTCTTGATGAAATCGTTGAAACCTTGGCAAGCGGTAATCGTGTTGAGTTGCGCGGGTTTGGTGCTTTTTCGGTGAAACGGCGTCCCGCACGGATTGCCCGAAACCCGAAAACCGGCGAAAAAGTTCCTGTTGCTGAGAAATTCGTTCCAGCCTTCCGAACCGGTAAATTCTTGCATAAAAACCTCAATCCGGATCAGGATAGCTCAAGGCCTAAGCGTTGAAACATTCGGTACAAATGCGCTTCATGATTGGGGAGCCACTTATCCCCTATTCAAAGACAGGGGGTGGAAAGCTTGTATTTGGGGAGCGCTGTCGATTGATCCGAAACGAACCAACAAGTTTTTTGTGATTGGGAACACAGTTCGACGAGGTAAGTGATGTTACGCAAATTCTTCAGACTATTCGTGGCGCTCCCCTTGGCTGTGGCTGTGATCACCCTATTTGTTGCCAACCGGCATCACGTCAAGCTTGTCCTTGATCCCTTCAATCCTCAAAATCCCGCTATTTTTCTGGATTTTCCCCTTTATGTTTACCTGGCGGCGGCTCTCTTTGCCGGAATTGTGATTGGAGGGATTTCATCCTGGATTTCGCAATCACGCTGGCGCAAAACCGCGCGACGGCGCACCCGTGAGGCGCAGCAATGGCGCAGCGAGGCTGAACGCTTAACGCGACAGCTTGATGTTGTCGCAAAGAAACAGGCTGAGTCCACACCAAGCCGTCCCCAGATCGCCGCTGGATAAAGGCTCTTCCATCATCATCTGTAAAGTTGTGCTTGGTTCTGTCCCGAACAACAATTGAAGTTTTTGAGAGGCTCTTCTGATAGACAATGACCATAAAAGACGAGAGGACCAGCAGCGCTAATTCAAGGATTTAGCATCCTTTAATTGGTGAAAAGGGTGAGAACAACCATTGCGTGATGTTTCGGGACGGAATCTTATCCTCCCCATGGACAATATCTTATCCCAGATATGGAGAAAGCACGCCGTCTTTCCCGAGTCCGTGCCGGTTGCAACAAGATAGTTATTGCCCTTCTCGCGCCCTGCGGATGGCCGCCTGATGCGCGTGAAGCTTGCGGTTTGCTGTTTCCATGCACGGTATTCCGCAGATGATTCGAATAGCTGTCACGCATCTTCGGCCAAGCTGATACTATCATCTCCCCCTCTCCCTCTCGAATGAATTTGTGGTTCCATGCATCCTGGGTTCAGGATTTTGTGGCCCCCCACGCCGATCCTGCCCAGAAAACGTCTCTTGCCGCATCGTTTCCAAGGCGTCCGTTGCCAAGGCGTCTCGGATAACGGCGTCCAAAGCCTTTCCAACGCGTCGGAAACCCAACAAACGGGCAACACCGTAAATGGTCTCCTCAAGGGACAGGGCTCCATTCTCGAAACGGATGCGTTGTGCAGCCGCGCGGATTTCGGTGGGAGGGAGAAATTGGGGTTTTTGCAAAGTGCCGGACTCCTTGCTTCGGTCACGTACGGGTGTATTTTTGACCTGTTCTTCCGTCATGAGGAATGAGCCAGATTCCCGCAACGATGTCGCATTCATCCGGCAAGCAAGGTGTGACGCCTTTCGTGTTGCTTCGAGAATGCGGTGTCCGGTCCGGGCCTTTCCAAAGGCTGAGCTCACACGCCGAGCCACTTCTTCGATATGGATCGGACCTTCTTGCGCAACGATCCTTTCGACGAGCTTGGCAAGCTCGGCGGGCGGCATCTCGTGTGGTTCGAGCTGATAGTCGACCGAAAGCTTGGCACGGACGTAGGGCGGTGCCGTGAGTCCGCCACCCCAATCTGTGTTGAAGGGCGTTGCAACATCCTTCTTCTTCGCCTTTGGTTGATTCTCGAGTTCTTCTCGATTTGTGGTGTCATACACCCGAAAACCATTCTTGGCAGCTACCAGCGCCTGTTCCAGTGCTCCTCTCAGCCGTTTGATTTCGTTCGTCCGATGGTAAAACCAGTCGGTACTCCAGATGCGATGAAAACGCCAGCCAAGATTCTCCAGTACCTCCTGACGCAGGCGGTCGCGTTCCCGCGCCCACAGGGCAGAGTGATAGGTTGCACCGTCGCATTCCACAGCCAGCAAGTACTGCCCCGGATGGTCTGGATGTCGCACGCCGATGTCAATGCGAAAACCCGCGCTCCCCACCTGCGGATCGGCCAAGTAACCTAATGAGCGGATCACAGATGCCACGTCTTCCTCGAATGGACTGTCGGGTTGGGCGTTGGTGACAACCTTCTCGTCCAGGATTCCAGTCTTGGCAAAGTCGAGAAACCGCTTCAGAATCCTCGGTCCTTCGTGAGTGACACGCCTAAGATC